>NZ_JQNI01000002.1:1460000-1527500 GCF_000745175.1 Deinococcus sp. YIM 77859 | reverse complement strand
TCACCGATGTGCCTGCCGGTCACTGGGCCACGGACGCCATTCAGCGCCTTGTCAGCCGCGGGATCATCCTGGGTTACCCGGACGGTACCTTCCGCGGCACCCAGAACCTGACCCGTTACGAGGCCGCCGTGATCATCGCGCGTCTCCTTGACCAGATCCGCACCGAGGGTGTGCCCAGCGGCGTCACCGCTGAGGATCTGACGGCGCTGCAGAACGCCATTCAGGAGCTGGCTGCCGACCTGACGGCCCTGGGTGTGCGCGTCAGCGACCTGGAAGAGAACGCGGTGAGCCGTGACGACTTTGCGCGTCTGGAGGCCCGTGTTGAGGAGCTTGCGGGCGCTCAGGGCGACGAGGCTGCCCTGGCTGGCCTGCGCACCCAGATCGATGAGCTGACGGCCCGAGTGGATGAGTTCGAGACGCTGCGTGCCGATGTCGAGGACAACGCAAGCAGCATCGCTGCGCTGAACGACCTCACCGTTCTGCTGAATCAGGACATCCTGAACCTCCAAGACCGCGTGAGCGCTCTGGAAAGTGCCCAGGCGGACTTCGTGCAGCGTGCTGACTTTGACGCGCTGGCTGGTCGCGTGAGCGGTGTGGAAACCCGCGTCACCAACCTGGAGAACGCGCCCAAGTTCAGCATTGGCGGCACCATCAGCGCCACCTACGGGCGCCTGGGCCTGACGCAGGGCACCACGAACTTCGACGTGGACCGCCTGGTGCGTCAGACGGGCGTTGACTTCGGTGACGGCGACGTGACCACCACGGATACCGACGACACCGATACCGACGTGAGCCTGACCTTTGGCGTGCGGGCCTCCAACCTGACGACGGCCAACGGGAACCTCATCATCAACAGTGCGGGCATTGACTTCGGTGTGAACAACGAGTTTGGGTTTGGCGAGGGCGACGGTGCGGGGAACATCACGCCCTACGTCGCTGCGGCGAACGCGCAGGGCACGCTGAATGGTCAGGCCTTCTCGGTGAAGTACGACGGCGAGTTCAGCCGCTTCTTCTTCAACGACTACCTCTTTAACAACGACAATGATGACTTTGCCGTGTACCGCCGCGGCATCGTCGCCGACATCAACGCGACCCAGCTCCCCTTCCGGCCCAAGCTAACGGTCGTGATCGGCAATGCCACGGGCAATGATGACGCGACGCCGCCGATTCGGGGTAATTACTTCGGTGTCCGTGCCCAGGTGCAGGCCACTTCTAACCCCGCCAGCGTGCTGGGCATCGCCTATGCTCAGGACACTGGCGACGCGACCGGCACCGGCCGCAGTGCGTTTGGCGTGGACTGGAACCTCACGGGCGGCCTGTTTGGCCCTGTGACCCTCAAGGGTGCCTACGTGGCGAGCATTCCCAATACGGCCCCTTCGTTCATCGGTGGCGGCAATGCTCAGGCCACCTGGGCAGCCCGCGACCAGGCGTTCTACACCAACGCCACAGCCAACCTGGGTGTGCTGCGGCTCGGTGCAAACTTCCGCGCCATCGATCCCCAGTTTGCCAACGGTGAGGCGGGCATGTCCGCTGACCAGTCCGAGGCCAATGGCATCAGCAGCTACGGCCTGCCCTACGAGGCGAACCAGGTGGGGTACGGTGCCGGTGTGGGCACGACCCTCGGCCCGATCAACCTCGCGGCCTTTGGCGACACCCGCACGCCCTATCTGGCGAACGACCCCAACTTCGTGCGCCGCACCAACTTTGGCGTGAGCGCTGGGGTGAACCTGGCGGGCCTGAGCCTGACTGGCTTCTACAACCGCAGCACGGTGGATAACGCGGTTGTGCATGCTGACACTCAATTGAACCAGGCGACGGGTGCTCAGTACTTCGCGTACAACGGTGCAACGCCCTACATGGGCGTCGCCAACGTGCCCTTTGCCTACTCCAGCACCTTCGGTGCAGTGCTGCGCCACGACGGCACGGCCAGCAACGCCCTGGTGCGGGGCCTCAACTTCACGGTCGCCGACGCGTACTTCTACGATGACCGCGTCAACGACTTCCAGGTGTACGGCAACTACCGTGGCACGCTGGGCGGCGTGACTATCGAGCCCTTTGCCCGCTACCACCTGCTGACCACGCCGGGTGACGCGGTCGTGACCGACAACGGCCAGACCGTGCAGACCTACAACACCGTCAAGTACGGTGTGCGCCTGAGTACCCAGCCGTTGAACATCGTGCTGCGCCCCAGCCTCAGCTTCAGCGTGGCCAACCGCATCAGCAACCTCGGGCGCGGCATCGCGGTGAATAGCGGCACGGCCACCGAGCTGTTCGGCCAGGCGGCGCTCACGTTCAACGAGTTCATCGCTCCCAACACCAAGGCGACCCTCGGCTACGCCTACTACCAGGGCTTCAATGTCAGCAGCGGCTGCGGCACCGGCGTCACTGTGGGCAGCAGCTCCAGCGCGGCCAGCGCCACCTACAGCCCCAGCGCCGACCGCTTCTACTGCAGCCCCTTCGGCTACGCTACGCCCTACAGCGGTGACAACTTCGGCACGGTGGCTGGGATCACCCAGGGCGTCTTCACCAACGTGACCTGGAACGGCCTGGGCCTGAACTACGGCATCTTCCGTCACACCAACCTGAACAACAACACCAGCAGCGTTGCTCAGGGCTTCAAGGTCAGCTACACCGTCCGCTTCTAAAGCCTCTTCGCTCACGGGGACCCTGCGGGGTCCCTTTTTTTGCTCTCTACCCCTTAGAATCCTGCCTATGCTGGCTGTTTTCGGACATACCAACCCCGATACCGATGCAATCACCTCAGCCCTGGTTTACGCGCGGCTCCTGTCCCGCCAGGGCGTTGCGGCACAGGCCTACCGCCTGGGCGAGCTGAATTTCGAGACGCCCTTCGTGCTCCGCGAAGCGGGGGTGGACGCGCCGCCTCCGCTGCCCGAACTGGAGGCCGGGGCGCCGGTGGCGCTGGTTGATCACAACGAGAGCGCGCAGTCGGTGCCGAACCTGTCTGAACTGACGGTGACACGCGTGGTGGACCACCACAAGCTGGGGGACCTGACCACCGCCCAGCCCGCCTACCTGCGTTTTGAGCCGGTCGGCTGTACGGCCACCATCCTGCTCAAGCTGCACCGGGAAGCAGGGCTGCCGGTCGAGCGCACAGACGCGCGGCTGATGCTCAGCGCCATCCTGAGTGATACCCTGCATTTCCGTAGCCCGACCACCACGGCTGAAGATCGTGAGGCCGTCGCCTTCCTTGCCCCCATCGCGGAGGTGGAGGACGTGGAAGCCTACGCCCTGGCCATGTTCGCCGCCAAGAGTGACCTGGGGGACACACCTGCAGAGACGCTCCTGAAGATGGATTACAAGGTGTTTCCCTTCGGTGACCCGGCCAGCCCCCAGACGATGCAGCGCTGGGGCATCGGGGTCATTGAGACGACCAATCCCGCCTATGTGTTGGGCCGCCAGGAGGAACTGCTCAGGGCGATGGACCAGACACGTGCCGAGGAGGGCCTGAACGGCGTTCTGCTGTCTGTGGTGGACATTTTGAACGAGACAAACGTCACGCTGGTGCTCTCCGCCACCGAGGAGAAGGTCCTGCGCGAGGCATTCGGGGTGACGGTAGAGCATGGCCGGGCGGACCTGGGGCACCGGATCAGCCGCAAGAAGCAGATCGTGCCCACCCTGGAAGCGTACTTCACGCCGGAAAGCTGAGGAGGGGGCCACGCTGTTCCCGGCCTGCTCACCTATGCTGCTTACGTGAGCGATTTGGATTGGCTCTTTACTCGGCAGCGTTTCGGCGTTCACCCGGGGTTGACGCGGGTGCGGGCCCTCCTTTCGCGCCTAGGTCATCCGCAGCAGAACTTCCGAACGGTACTTGTTGGTGGCACGAACGGGAAGGGCAGCACGGCGGCGACGCTGGCTGCCATCCTCGGTGCGTCGGGTGAGCGCACGGGTCTTTTCACCAGTCCGCATCTGACGCGCTTCTCAGAGCGGTTTGTGGTGGACGGACAGGAACGCCCAGAGGAGGAAATCCTGGACGCGTTGGCGCGTTTGCGGCCGCAGGCAGAGGCGGCCGAGGCCTCCTTTTTCGAAATTGTGACGGCGCTGGGCTGCCTGCTGTTCGCCCGGGCGGGCGTCACCACCGCTGTGATGGAGGTCGGGCTAGGCGGCCGCTTGGACGCCACCAATGCCCTTGATCCTGCGCTGAGTGTCATCACCAACGTCGCGCTGGACCATACCGAGATTCTGGGGGAGACGCGGGCTGCGATTGCGCGTGAGAAAGCGGGCATCCTGCGAGCCGGCCAGCCGGCCGTGACCGGGGTCACAGCGGACCTCTTGCCTCTTTTGGAGACGCAGGGTGCGGACCTGTGGGCCCTGGGGCGGGACATACAGGTGGAGGCTAGGCCTCGGGGTTGGGAGGGTTGGGCGGTACAGCTCCGGTTGCCGCATACGGTCCTGACCTTTGACACCCCCCTTTTGGGGCCTCACGGGGCAAGGAATGCCGCCTTGGCTGCCGCGGCTGCCGCCCGCTTGGGGGTTGACGAAGCGGCTATCCAGACCGGCACGGCCGCAACGCGCTGGCCGGGCCGACTGGAGGTTCTGCCCTGGCGGGGCGGGCGTCTGCTGCTGGACGGGGCACACAACCCAGACGGGGCCGCGGCCCTGGGAGAGTCTCTGCGCGCGCTGGGGGTAGAACGGTTGCCGGTGGTCTTTGGTGCAGGGGCGGACAAGGACGTAGCAGGGGTGGCGGAGCTGTTACGTCCGCTCGCTTCGGAGGTGATCCTCACGCGCGCTGTGCTGAGCCCCCGTGCCGCAGCCCCCGCCGAGCTCGCGCCGCAGTTTGTCGGGCTACCCGTACGGCTCACCGACACACCCGCGTCAGCCTTGGAGCTGTTGCCGCCCGGCGGCATAGCTCTCGTCTGCGGCAGCCTGTACCTGATTGGAGAAGTGCGCCCCTTGCTGCTGGGGGAAACCGGGGAGCGGCGGGAACGCTGGCAGTGAACGCACGCTGCAACAGTGGGAACAAGCAGGGGCGACGAGCCCTCCGCTTCTACACCGCCTGGCGGCGCTCCGCCTGCGTGACCAGATAGGCCCGGACGGCACCCAGCCAGGCACGAACCAGATCGCTGTGGGGGTGCTGACGATCATGCAGGGCATTCAGGCCAAGGCTCAGGTGACGCTCAATTCGGCGGATGGCTCCAAGACCACCCTCGTTCTCGGCTTCGATCAAGGTGTTGAGAACAGTGGTGGGGTGGACGTACCCCACACGAATGCTCTCGGCGATACTGTCCAGTGCACGCATGGCTGACCCTCCAGGGGTTAAAGAGCTGGGAGTGCGGTAAAGCCCAAAGGTGGCATTGATGTTAGCAGGAGTGCCTTGTGAGAGGCAAGAAGAGATGCTCTTTATTCTGTATTGACCGTACCAGGGGGCGGTGTTACACTCCGAGCAAGGGTGTCGGATTCTGCCCACAGGCAAGCCTATTCCCGGGCGGCACGTGCGCTCCTGTCTCGGCCATGGAGCAAGCGGGAACGAACGAGGCAACGCCGCAGCCAAGGAGGTGAAAGATGAAACTGCACGAACGACTCCGCGAACTGCGCAGCGAACGCGGGCTGCGGCTCAAGGACGTGGCGGAAACTGCGGGGATCAGCGTGCCCTACCTCAGCGATCTGGAACGCGGGCGCACCAACCCCAGCCTGGAAACCCTGCAAACCCTCGCCGGGGCGTACGCGATCACCGTTCACGACCTGCTGGAGGGCGTCGAGTTCTACGGCACGTCGACCGAGGGAGCCTTGCCCAAAGGCCTGGCCGACCTGGTGGCCGATCCGGTGCTGGGCGGACAGATCACGCCCGATTGGATTCGTACCCTATCTCGCATTGAGCTGCGCGGCAAGCGCCCACGCGACAAGCAGGACTGGTACGAGATCTACCTGCACCTCAAGCGCATTCTGGGCTAAGCCAGGCCAAGGCGCTTTTCATGACGGCGGGCTGGAACCTTTATGTTTCAGCCCGCCGTTTGGCTGCTTGTTCTCTGTTCCGCGTCTGTTCTTCCCGGCCTGAGCGAGTCAGCAGCAGTGTCCCTGTGCCCCAAGCGCCGCCGACCAGCGCGGCACTCAGGGCCAGCGGCGGCACGGCCAGGCTGGCAGCGACTCCGATCAGACCCAGCAGCGCCCCCAGTACGTCTGGGGCGGGCAGGCGCAGGTGGCCAGCGGCGGTGCGCCCCACGTCGTAGGCGCTGACGCTGAGGCCGGTCGCGATCAGCAGCAGGGCAAAGGCGCTCGCGAGCAGCGCGGGCACCAGCAGTCCGGCCAGGGCCAGGCCCAACGCTGGGCCAATCAACACGGTCAGGGCCAACACGCCCAACGCGAGGGTGCGCAGGGGTGCCTGTCTCTGCCGGCCCGCGAGAACTGGGGCCGCCCCAGCGACGAACAACAGGAGCATCATGCCGCCCGTGAGCAACCCGAAGATCAGGCTCCAAGCTGCGCCGCCCAGCCATCCCAGCAGGGGGCGAAAGGCGGAGGCAGTCGCCAGGTTTAGTCCGGAGGGTGGGGCCGTTTGGAGGGCCGTGGCGTCACCAGAGGCGCGGCCCAGCAGCGTGTTGACTCGGCCGGCCACACTGGCCCCGGCCTCACGCCGCACGTCCCCGAAAAGCGTCACCACCTCGCCCTGCACGTAGGCGTCGTGGGCCAGCAGCACGTCTCCGCCCAGGGCGATGACGTTTCCCGCAACGCGCCCGTGAATAGTGACGTCGCGGCCCACACTGACGCCGCTGCGGCCAAAAGCCTGATACAGCGGCGGGAGTGAGAGGACCGCCGACAGCGCAAAGGCGGCCGCCCCAAAGCGCTGCACGGCCGGCGTGGGTCGCCAGGCGACCAGCAGGCTTGTGAGCAGCAGCAGCAGCAGCCCGGCACCTGCGACCGGCGAGACCTGCGCCACCAGGGCGCGCAGCACCAGCGCTCCCGCTGCCAGGTTGGGCCACGCACTGGTCAGGCCCAGCAGGGTCAAGCTGACCAGCAGCCCCGACACCAGCAGCAGGGGAGCAGGATGATGAGCGGGCTGGGGGGGAGGCGGTAACGTCTGTTCTGCCTCCCGCGCGATTCGTGCCGCCAGTGGACCCGCCACCGCTCGCGGTGGGGGCGGGGAGGGCCAGGCCAGCCGTCCTTCCCAGACCACCTCGGAGGCCACGGCGGGCGCGAGGCTGCGCGGCAGGGGGGGAGGAGCACCGAGCCAGCGGGCGGCTTGCACCTCGCCTGCAACCTCCCGCGCCACACTGCGGGGTGCTGGCGGCAGGGGCGCTTGACCGACCCGCGCGCTCCAGGCGATGTCGGCAGCTGTGGCAGACGCGAGGCTCTTCGGCAGCGGGGGTGCGGGCAGGGCCACCAGGGTCGCCGTCACCTGGGCCAGGCGCCCGCGGGTTTCGGTCACCTCGGGGTTCTTTGCCAGCATGGCAAGCTGCGCCTGCTCGGCCGGAGTGAGGTCACCCTCTGCCTCACGGTGCAGCAGATCCAGCCAGGGTTCACCCCGCTTCACGCCCATATGTTCCTTCTACGTTGAAGGGAGCCCAAAGGTTCCGCTGCCTGTTCGCTCGGCAGCGCGGTACTCACCGCTCTTGCCGCCCGTCTTGGCGAGGAGGCGGATGCCCGTGATCTCGATCGCCTTGCTTGCCGCCTTGAGCATGTCGTACACGTTGAGGGCGGCCAGCGTCACAGCGGTCAGGGCTTCCATCTCCACACCGGTCGGCGCGGTGGTGCGTACGGTCGCCACCACGTGCACCCCTTCTTCTTCCAGCCTGACCTGCACGTCTGCACCAGTCACAGGAACGGGGTGACACAGCAGAATCAGGTCCGCGGTGCGTTTGCTGCCGGCCAGCCCGGCCAAGCGTGCCACTGTCAGCGGGTCCCCTTTGGGGGTTGTTCCTGCCTCCAGCGCTGCCCGCGCTTCCGTAGGGAGGCGGACCCAGGCTTCTGCCGTCGCTGTGCGGGCAGTCACGGCCTTGTCCGTGACGTCCACCATACGGGGCAGGCCGTCCCGAAAATGGGTGAGTTCCGGCGTCTCCGGCGCCACGCTCAATCCTCCGGGAGCTTCAGGTCGCGCAGCGCGGCGAAGGGGTTTTGCCGGGCGTGCACCGTGCCTTCCGGGTTGCCCAGTTCGTCGTCGATCTTCTCGACGGGGACCTGGGCGCTGTGCTCACAGGGCCCTTCGTTGAGGTCGTGACCGCACACCTGGCACAGGCCCTTGCAGTCGGGGGCATGCAGCACGCTGAGGGGGGCGGCCAGCAGCGCCGTTTCCGCCAGGTACGCGCTGAGATCCAGGTCCGGGTCACCGAAGACAAGCACCTCTTCGCCCGATTCGGCTTCCTCCAGGAAGGGGGCATCCACCGCCGGGTCATAACGCAGCAGCGTGCCCAGCTTAAGCTGAAGGGGTACCTCCACCTCGCGCAGGCAGCGGGCACATTCCATCACCACCACCGGGTGAAAGTATCCCTGGAGGTACATCTCGTTGCCCCCCAGTGAATTGACATTCACGTCAAAGGGCGCCGGTCGAGCAAAGCGCAGGATCTGTTCCTGGCCGCCCTGTTCGTAGGTGAGGTGATCGAGTTCGCCGGTGGTGTGGGCGTCCGAGGACGTGCGCAGCAGCGAACCCAAGTGAATACGGGGCGCGTCGGTCATCTGGTTATGATAGGCCGCGGCGCCCCGCAACACCGCGCTCCCGGCACGGTCAGGCCAGCTCGATCGTGCTGGCGTCCGACAGAATGAGCTTGTGCGTCCGCGGAACTGTACGGCCACCGCGCACCTGGGCCCGCACGCCAATCAGACAATCTTGCAGGCGGGTATGGAGGCACTCGATACGCGCTTCAGCGTCCACGACGCTGTGTTCCACCTCAGCCTGCCGAATCACGCTGCCCGGCCCGACGCTGGTGAAGGGGCCGAGGTAGGCGTCCTCGATCACCACGCCCTCACCCAGCAGCACGGGTCCTACGATCTTGCTGCGCGTCACACGGGCAGATGCGGGAATCACCACTCGGCCCGTCACCTGCGAGTCAGCGACTTCGCCCTGTAGATCGGGCGTGATGCGCTCCAGCAGCAGGCGGTTGGCGTCCAGCAGATCGGCGGGGCGACCGGTATCTTTCCACCAGCCGCACACCCGCTGGCCCAACACCGTCCGACCACGCTCGATCAGGCCCTGGATCGCGTCGGTGATCTCGTACTCGCCCCGCGCTGAGGGCGGCATTCCGTCCAACACGTCAAAGACCTCGGGGGTAAAGCAGTACAGGCCTGCGACGGCCAGGTTGCTGGGCGGCACCTTGGGCTTTTCGACCAGCCGCGTGATGCGCTCGCCCTCCAGTTGCGCCACCCCAAAAGCCGTGGGGTCCGGCACTTCGACCAGGGCGATCACCGCTGCGGGGCTGTCCTGCTGAAAGCGTTCGATAAAGGGCGACACGCCGTGCTCGAACAGGTTGTCACCCAGATAGACGCAAAAGGGGTTTTGCCCCACCCATGCCCGCGCGGTCAGCACGGCGTGTCCCAACCCCAGCTGTTCATGCTGGTTGATAAGGGTCACGCGCGCTTCGGGCACCAGTTCAAGTGTCTGGGCAATCTCTTCGCGCGTGGCGTCCGACACGATGATGGCCACCTCGTGGATCCCGGCGTGCAGCAAGGTTCGCAAGGCGTGGACGATGATGGGTGCGCCGGCTACGGGGAGAACAGGCTTGGGCCGCGTGTAGGTGAGGGGACGCAACCGCGTGCCCAGCCCCGCAGCAGGAATAATGGCTTTCATGGGCCGCATTCTAGGAAGATCGGATGTCTCATGGGGCTGAGCCCTCCTTTACACATCCGCAGTCCCAGCGGCTGGGAAGGGCCGGTGGAGCAGAGGACATTCTGCTGCTGTGGGGACCAGCGACCTGGGTACACTGGGGTGAGGGAAGTTCTTTCCCGTTTACCATTGGAGTATTCATGAAGCAACAAGGCAGGACTCGAACTTGGATGCCGCCTCGCTCCTGTGCTGGGCGGGGCCGCATGACCACCGGAGCCCCGGCATGACGCCGCCCCTCGTTCCCGTGATTCTCGCGGGGGGCAGTGGAGAGCGGTTCTGGCCCCTCTCGCGCCGGCACCGCCCCAAACAGTTTCTGACCCTGGATGAGACCGGGCGCAGCCTGCTCCAGGCGACGAGTGACCGCCTGGCGAGCCTCAGCGGTGGGGCCGAACACGTGATGGTCGTGACCGGCGGGGAGTACCGCGCACAGGTGCTCGAGCAGCTTCCCGAGATGCCGGTCGAAAACCTGATTGTCGAGCCGGTCGCCCGCGACACCGCCCCGGCCATCCTGTACGCGGCGCTGCGGGTGGTACAGGAAGCTCCCGACGCGATCATGGGTGTCTTTCCTGCGGATCACCGCATCACTGATCCTGTGGCCTTCCGGCGGGTGGTTCACCGCGCCGCCGAGGTGGCCCGGCTCACCGGTCGGTTGGTCACCCTGGGCGTGACCCCCACCTTTCCGGCTACCGGCTACGGATACATCGAGCGGGGCGAGCAGCTGCTGGCGGGCGATCTTCCTGCCTTTGCTGTGGCCCGCTTCACCGAGAAGCCCGATGTGGATACCGCTCGTGCCTTTCTGGCGGACGGCGGCTACAGCTGGAATAGCGGGATGTTCATCTGGCAGGTGGCCGCCATTTTGGCCGCTTTTCAGCAGCATCAGCCGGAGATGTACGCTCGGCTCTCGGCGGCAGTGGGCCGGGGTCGCTCGGCGGCGGGCATTCGCGAGGTGTTCCCCGAGCTGGAGAAGATCAGTATTGACTACGCCATCCTCGAGAAATCCGACCAGGTGGCTGTGATCCCGGCGGAATTCGGCTGGGATGATCTCGGCGACTGGAACGCCCTGGAGCGGCTGCTGCGCGGCGAGGGTCAGAATGTCGCCGTGGGCCGTCACATTGGCCTGGACACGGACGGCGCCATCCTGTACACCACCCGTGGGGATGACCTGATCGCCACCATCGGTTTGGAAGATGTGGTGGTTGTCCGTACCGATGAGGTGACCCTGGTGGTCCGCAAGGACCGTACCCAGGACATCAAGAAAGTCGTCCAGCAGCTCAAGGCCCACCCCGAACTGGAGCGCTTCGCGTGACCGCCTACCGTCCTCCCGAGCCCGCCACTCCCGACCTGCCCCGTCAGGACCCCGAAAACGAAATCGATCTGGTCACCCTCTGGCAGGGGGTGCGGCGGCGTCTCCCGGTCATTCTCCTGACGGCGGTTGTCCTGTCGCTGGCCGTCTACCTCTGGTCCCGTGCTCAGCCACCGGTGTATGAAGCCTCCTCCAGCCTGATCACGGCAGGAAGCGGAAATGTGGGCTCTTTGCGGGATACCCTGATCACCGCGCCGCCCCTCCCTGAGGGGGCACTGCAAGAGGCGCTCCAGGGACCTCTGGTGCTGGGCGAGGTGATTCGCCGTGTTCGTGCCGAACCTCAGCTGACCCCCGAGGTGCGGGCTGAGATCGCCGCTGACCTCCAGAAAGAGCTGCGAGAACGCCGGGTGAAAACCGTGACGTTACAGTCTCGCCTGGATCCAGGTGGCAACGGCATCTATACGGTGACCGCCCAGGGACCAACCGCGCAGGCCGCGACCCTCCTGACCGACATCACGACGGACGCGCTGCTGAATTGGGACCGGGGACGTGCCCTGCAAGGCGTGCAGCGGGCACAGAACAGCCTGCGTGCCCAGCTCGCCGAGATTGACCGGCAGCTTGCCGGAGACGACTTAAATCCTCTGGAACGGCAGACGCTGATCGCTGCCCGTGCCACTGCCCAGCGCAACCTGGCTCAGGCGACCATCCAGGCCGAGGGCATCAGCGGTTTCCTAGAACGCGTCGCGCCCGCTGTGCCGCCGCTGGAGCCTGTCGCGCCTCGGCCACTGCGGAATGCCGTACTGACGGGCCTGCTGGTGCTTCTGCTGGGGGCGGGCATTGCCGCCCTGCAAACGGTGCTGGACCGTACAGTTCGTACAGAGGACGATCTGTTGACCTTTGGTCTGCCCACGCTGGGTGTGATTCCCCGCCTGCGCAAACGTGACATCATCTTTAGCGGAATCGTGCGCGCTGCTCGGCAGGCTGGGTTATATGAGGCGGTGGGCTTCTTGCGAGTCAACCTGCTGACCCGGCTGGGTACGCGCTCCGGTCAGTGTGTGATGATTTCCTCCACTGTCCCGGGTGAAGGCAAAAGCAGTGTCACGGCTACCCTCGCGGACGGCTTGGCGACCAGTGGGCAGCGAGTGCTGATCGTTGACGCCGATCTACGCCGCGGCACGCAGCAGGACGTTTGGGACAAGTACGAACGCGAGCACACCTGGCACCAGCTCAGCGGCAGCGGTGGGGCGCGTACTTTCCAGGACGCGCTGCGCGACCCGGGAAATGTGCAGGTGATGGAAGCGGAGCCGAACGTGCATGTCCTTCCCGCCGGACCTGGAGTGCACGACACGCTGGGGCTTCTCAACCGCTCTGATCTGGGTGACCTGCTGCGCCGCTGGAGTCGGGGCTATGACGTGGTACTGGTCGATAGCCCGCCCCTGCTGGCCCTGCCTGACGGCCTTATCGTTGGCAAGCACATGGACGCGGTGTTGCTGGTGACGGAGCAGGGGAAAACCACCCTCCAGGCCGTGCGTCAGGCCCTACGGCGTGCGAGAAGTGCAGGGGTGCCCGTTTTGGGCTTTATCCTGAATAAGGTGAATGTGTCTGCTCAGGAGGCTCGCAGCTACGGTTACGGCTACAGCTACACCCCCCGAGTGAAGGAAGTGCGCTAGCGCATGGGCCTGCGCGTGTCAGCAGGAGGAGTATCCCCAACTCAGGCGGGAAGCCGGGCCGCTCCGGTTCGTCTTGCCGGACTGCCCCAGGCCATCTGCCTGCTGCTGGCTGACGTCCTGAGCGCGCTGCTCGCCCAGGCCCTCGCCGCCCTGATCCTGACCGCGACCGGTCGTCCCACTCTGCCCCTAGAAAGCACCCTCATCTGGGTTGGGCTCTGGGTCCTGTGGCGGGCCTATCAGGGCCTTTACCCCGGCTACGGCCGCTCGCCACAGACCGAGCTGCGGCTGCATACCACAGGTACCCTTCAAGTGGCGGTGGGACAACTGGCGGCTGCCCTTGCCATTAGCCGGTTTGCTCCCACCGTCAGTGGCGTGGTGCTCCTGTGGGCCCTCATCCTGGTCCTGTCCCTGCTGCTGCGGTACGCCGTACGTGCTCTGTTGATCCAGATGGGGCACTTTGGGCGGCCCATCAGTGTCATAGGGGCCGGGCACACCGCAGCTCTGGCGATCGCCCACCTCCGTTCCCACTGCGCCTACGGCCTCAACCCGGTGGCTGCCTACGACGACAACCCAGCCCTGCACGGCACCACGCTGCACGGCGTTCCGGTGCTCGGGCCGATCGAGTTGGCGCTCACACAGCCTCTCACGGAGCAGGCCCTGATCTCGATCCCCGGTGCCCGAGCGGAGACGCAGCGCCGTCTGGTCAACAGCGTCTATGCTGTTTTTCCCATCACCTGGGTGATCCCTGATCTCTTCGGTGTGCCCAATCAGGCCCTTGTGCCGCACAACATCGGCAGTGTGGCCAGCCTGGAGATTCGGAATAATCTCAGAAGTGTGCAGGCGCGCTTCGTGAAGCGAGTGATGGACTTTTTCCTGAGTCTACTTGGATTGCTGCTCATTGCGCCCGTTCTGCTGATCGTTGCTATTCTAGTCCGGCTTGATAGTCCTGGTCCAATTCTGTATAAGGCACCTCGACTCGGAAGAAATGGGGTGCCGTTTAGCTGTTACAAATTTCGGAGCATGTATCTGAATGCTGAAGAGCGGCTCCAGCATATGCTGTCCGAGGACCCATGCCTACGAGCAGAGTATGAAACTTATCACAAACTGAAAGATGACCCTCGCGTGACTCGAGTGGGCCGCCTTCTCAGGAAATTCAGTTTGGATGAGCTGCCACAGATTTTCAATGTCTTGAAGGGAGAGATGAGCCTAGTAGGTCCGCGCCCCTACCTCCCCCGTGAGCAGGAGAAGATAGGCACGATGCTCTATCTCATCGTTCAGGTGAGACCTGGAATGACGGGATACTGGCAGGTTTCAGGACGAAATTCTAGCACCTTCGAAGAGCGACTCGATATGGACCGCTTCTATATCACGAACTGGACACCGTGGCTGGACTTGGTAATTTTGCTGCAGACTATAAAAGTAGTCTTTGGCGGAAAGGGTGCCTATTGAGAAGCTTCCTCTCTGGGCGAATCATTCAAAACACGGGTGCGCTGTACTTGGTTCAGATTTCTGGATACATAGCACCCCTGCTGATATTGCCTTATCTCGCCAGGGTACTTGGAACCTCTTCCTATGGGCAGTTTGCTACTTTGCAGGCCATCGTTGCATATGGACTAGTGCTTACAGACTACGGCTTTTTGCTGTCGGGAACCCGAAAGATAGCATCACTGCGCGAGACCGGTGATCATATTGGTGGAGTCTACAAGAATATAACGGCAGCTCGATTGCTGCTCGCTTGTACGGCATTCGCTGCTATGATGGCGATAGCAGAATTCATGCCTCATGTAAAATTGAACCTCACATTGATATCTGCCATCTTAGTTATAGTGGTTAGTAATGCATTGACGCCTCTCTGGTTTTTTCAGGGTCTCCAAAGGATGTCTATAATAGGTATCGTTGTGCTGTTCTCGAGAATCTTCAGTGTTCTCCTAACTTACGTTCTGGTGCGCTCCTCTGCTGATATGGCTCTAGCTTTGTGGTCGCAGAGTCTTGGAACTGCGCTCGCCTGTCTGTTCTGTCTGTGGTATGCGGCGCGTCTTTTGTCGGTGTTAGATGCTCAGAACTATCGTGTGACGTGGAAAGGGATCAGGGAAGAGTTACTCGACGGCTGGCACATCTTCCAGTCGATGTTTTTCAGCGCGTTACTGACCAATACAGGTGTACTTATCTTGGGATTGTATGCAGCTCCGAGTGTGGTTGGAGGATACGCTGTGGTCGAGAGGGTAGGTAAGGGAGTTGCCAGCCTGCTGACCCCTTTCACTCAAGCAATTTATCCACGCATAAGCGCGGCATTCGCTAGATCGACTGTGGAGGGTCTCAGGATGGTTGGGACCTGGGCCAAGCGGCTCGCCTTTCCTACACTGGGTCTCGTTTTCATGCTGATTTTAATCCACTACTCTGGTACTATAGGTATAGTTTTTGGCAGCGAATATCAAGTATACTCGGATGCGCTGCTTATATTGATACCCTGGATTCTTTTGGGTGTGGTCAATAATTTTCTTGGGATACAAATTATGACCAATATCGGAGAACAGGCATGGTACTCAAAAGCCTTCACTGTAAGTGCGTTGGTATCAATTGCGATCTCATTTATGTTTTCAGGCATTTATTCTTACAGGGCCATTGCTGCTGCTCTGGTTTTAGGAGAGACATCTCTAACTTTGCTTCTTATCTATAGACTAAGAACAGTCTTTTTAGCAAAAAAGGAGGGATATAAGATATGAGGGTACTGCTCGTTGCGCGACCCGATGCGGAGACGAAGCCAGGTGGTGATGTCATTCAGGTTGTGAACACATACAAAGCACTGCTTGGCGCTGGCGTGTGTGCCCGTCTCGGTCCTGCCAATGCCGAAAACGTTCAGTGGTCGGATCTCGTTCATATCTTCGGTATCCAGGAGCCGGAGGTGGCGAATAGGGCTTTCGCGCTCGGGAAACGTTTTAACAAAAAAATAGTGGTATCGCCAATCTGGTGGGAGCTGTCACATGCACAGATGGCCGGTCAACTCGCCAGGATGAGCGTGCCTATCTCTCCTTTCTGGGCCCTGGCAAGACCTCTAGCAAAGGAGGCCGTAAAGATCCTCAAGGCTGGAGAGTTGAGTAGCCTTCGTAGAATTTTACAGGAAGCAGATTTGCTCTTGCCGAACTCTGAAGAAGAGATGTTGTACGTTCGGCGTGATTTTGGAGAGAAGCTCTCACCATACCGAGTGATTCTAAATGCCGTGGATACCAAGATTTTTAAATTTTCCGAGATCGGAGATGGAGTGGTTTGCTTCGCTAGGCTTGAACCGACGAAGAATCAGATGAATCTGATCAAGGCCGTTTCTCAGATAGATGGTCTCAAGTTGACCCTAGTCGGTAGAGATGGCCCTTTTCCTGGATACGCCGACTCCGTAAGAAAGGCGGCGGATAAATTTGGCTATACTGTCGTAAGTCATGTCAGTCAGTCGGAAATGCCCTCTATCATGAGGCGTCATTCAATTCACGCCCTACCCTCATTCCGTGAGTCACCTGGATTGAGTAGCCTGGAAGCTCTGGCATGTGGCTTAAATCTGGTTGTGGCATCTCCTCCTTTCTGTCCAGTGGAAACATACTTTGGTGAGTGGTTGGGCAAAAGGGTAGAAATATGTACTCCCTACAGAGTAGATAGCATCAAAAACGCTCTTGTGAGGAGTATCTATAACGTAAGGCGCGATCCATTCGAGTTGCCGCACCGATTTACCTGGGAAAGTGTTGGTATAGAAACGAAAAAGGCTTACGAATCCTTGTTATGAAAAAGACGTCTTCGGGAGAGATAAAATTTGGTAGGGATGTGAAATACAGTGCTGCATTGTTATTTAACCCGGCACTCATAATAGCATTACAAAGCATTCTTGCGCTTGTGCTTATATGGCATCAAGCATCATCAGACCCTGGATATATAATATTCGTGATCCTGCCGCTGATTATATACCTTCTGTATCATACTGTTATACAGAGGGTCCAACTCTCTAGAACGAGTTTTGACGCCACTCCGAATGACTATTTTTTGCCCGCATCTTATTATTTTTGCGCCCTTTTGATATGCTTTATAACGGTGTTAAATGCTTTCGCTATCCTAAATCTTGTCGTATATTACGGTGGTATCAGCCGAGCTGTTGACATGTTGGGATCTCAGTCTATCGTGACTGAATTGCAGGCGAACCTACCGAGATATATGACCTATATCATGGGAGCCAATTATGCCCTACCTGTGCTTATTGCACCTGTCCTTTTGAGGCGAGTCGGTTTCGGCTCTCTGATCCTGATCCTGGTGTCTTCTGTTTTTGCGACCATATTCGGTAGCTTGCTTGCCTCAAGAATCATATTTATAGACATCATAGTGTCAATAATCGTGATTACATCGCTCAAGTACAGACTTAGTATAAGAAGTGCTGTAATTCTTTTGTTATTCATCCTTTTATCTTTTTTGGGCTTAGTATATTTGCAGGCCTCAAGAATAGATTCTGATTGGAAAAAAGGATTGGAGACATTGACGAAGTATTATTCCGTTTCTATTTTAAATGGTTTCAATGTTATCAGCCACAATCAGCAGGGGCAGACGCTTTACTGGACGCTGAGATCAACTTTTGATATCCCGTTTGTGAGTCAAGCCCTGGGCACGGAGTCTGTATATGAAGGATTGTTTGGGCATATACCTATAAAAACTCGAAGAGATGACTTCTCCTACGCAGCAAAACTTGGAGCAGATCCTAGGTATAACACCTTTGGGATTTACGGATATTCTTTTCTGGACGCTGGTATGTGGGGGATGATGATATTATTGGCTTCCTATGTCATTGTATCTATTCTCTACAGAGATTATAGAAGACTAGGTCGAATAGGGATAATGCTGTTTCCTCCAATGTACTCACTTGTGCTAGACCAATTAAGGACAAACAGTATCTACTCGTCTCGAGCGCCATTTTTTATTATTACAGCTGTTGTTATTTATCTATTCGATAAGATAGTAAGGAGGTATCTAGAAAGAAATAGATTGACACAGAATGGCTTAGATTTGAATAGATACAGAAAACCTGTGGCAAATGGGTATTCTTGGAGAGTAGATAGATGAAACTCACAATTGTGCATGAATGGTTGGTTACTTCGGCGGGAGCCGAAACGGTGCTGGAAGGTATGTTACGCGTCTTCCCTGATGCTGACATTCATACACTCGTTTATGCCCCAGAGGTCTTCAAGGGGACGCTCATCGGTAGCAAGAGGGTCATTCCCTCACTGATCGATTCTCTACCTAGGGGGAGGACGAACTACCGCTCCTATCTCCCCATCATGCCCTATACAATCGAGCAGTTTGATCTGACAGATTACGACGTGATCCTTTCAAGTAGTTACGCGGTCTCTAAGGGTGTGTTGGTCAACGCTGAACAGTTGCACGTCAGTTATGTCCATTCCCCCATTCGGTACGCCTGGGACCTTTACCAGCAGTATTTGCGTGAGGCGAACCTGACCAAGGGTGTCAAGGCGACCCTGGCGAAGATTGTTCTGCACTACATTCGTCTCTGGGATGCGGTGGCCGCCAACCGTGTAGATGTGTTCGTAGCCAATAGCGAGTACGTGGCGCGGCGCATCTGGCGTACTTACCGGCGGCCTGCCCGTGTGCTCTATCCCCCGGTGGCGATCAACCGCTTCGACCCGACCCAGCCGCGTGAGGAGTTCTACTTCACCATGTCGCGGTTTGTGCCCTACAAGAAACTGGACCTGATCGTCAAGACCTTCCGCCGTCTAGGAAAGCCACTGGTTGTGATTGGGGACGGGCCGGACTTCGCTAAGGTCAAGGCGCTGGCAGGCCCCAGCGTGCAGTTGCTGGGGCGACAGCCCGACGAGGTGGTCGCGGAGTACATGAATCGCTGCAAGGCCTTTGTCTTTGCTGCCGATGAGGATTTCGGCATCGTGCCCGTAGAAGCCCAGGCGGCTGGAGCACCCGTCATTGCCTATGGCAAGGGGGGAAGCTTAGAAACCGTCATTCCCGGCAAGACAGGGGTGCTGTTCGGACAGCAGAATGTGGAGAGCCTGAGCCGGGCGGTGGAATTGTTCGAGTCGCAGGCGCATGCCTTCGATCCCCAGGTCATTCGGGCCAACGCAGAACGCTTCTCTCCGGAACGCTTCGAACGCGAACTCCGCGAAATTGTCCAGGTGGCCTATGCTGCCCGGCTCCAGGGTGAGGACCCTGAACAGGCCGTGATGCGCCTAGTTCCGGGAGAGTCTCTGGCAACCTAATCCCGGTGCTCGGTCCTCCCCGAACGCTGCTAGGAGTGGCCGCGCCGGTGAAGACTCCCTCCAAATAGCAGCCAGAAGAGCGACGCAAGCGACAGGAGGAGGGCAAGCGACAGCAGCAGCAGGCCCCCCCCGGATGCCCGGTTCAGCGGCAGATCAGAAAGCGGCGGAGTAGACTGGAGTCGCAGGTACTGAACGGCGAACCTGACTTCGCTGGCGGGCAGGGTGGTCTCGGCTGTGAGACCAAGCGGGAGAGGTGCCGGAACCGGTGACGCCACGGTGATGTTGAGATGGTGGAGTCCAGGGGAAAGCGAGGAGGGCAGCGGCCACGTCCCCTGCACGAGATGGCCGCGAGCAGGGCCTGGAAGAGGGACTGGGGGTCCGCCATCAAGACGCATCACGAAAGTCTGTGTGGGGGAGGCCCGCAAAAGCCCATATTTCAGGGTCTGTTGGGTACCGGGCGACTTGGAGAAGACCAGGGACGCCCCCGCCCTCCCCACTGGGAAGTAGACAGGGGAATTCAGAGAAGGGTAGATGTTATAGACAAAGTCGCGCCAATTCTCCCCCGAAGAGGTTGGAGAAAGAACCCGCGGGGCCTGAAAATTTAAAACCTCCAGACTGACCCCCAGATCACGGGTGTCCTGGGGCGCGAAGGGCGGGGTTGTGCCGCCCCTGTTGCTGGCATTCGTCCTGAACTGCAGATGATGGGGGCCAGCTGGTAGCGACAAGAGCACCTTTTGCGCGAACAGTTGAAAATCTTTACCTTCCGGTTGACGGAAAAGGCCGATGGACCGACCGTCGAGCGTGACTGTGAGGGTCTGGTCTTTTAAGGGCAGGACGCCCCGGTAGGACAGGACGAGGTTCTGCGGCTCTACCAACCTGAAGCGTACGCTGGCCTGCTTTCCCAGGGTCCAGCGGCCCCAGCTCTCCTGGACACTGAAACCCTCAAGCTGCGGTCCCTCCAGTAACTTTTGGATACTGGGGGCAACGCTGGGGATGACGTTAACGGCTGTCATGCTGGCCCCTGTGTGGCGAGGCGGGCAGAACAGAGACTGCTCCCCACACCCACCCACCACAACTCCGCGAAGTGCTGACTGGGCAGGGCAATCACGACATCCACCACATTCATGGCAGTAAAGCCGAACAGGACGCTGATCGTAAAGGGGTCACGGGTGAGGGTGGTCTGCCATAGGGCATAGCCCATTACAGTGATCAGCCCCACCAGCCCAATCACGCCGCTTTCTAGCAGCCAGTGGAGCCAGGCGTTGTGGGCGATCAGCCACACGCTGGACCAGCGGCTTAGGCTTTCCGGGCACTGAATGTCATTGCGCTGGAGGGTGGGGGTGAGCTGACAGCCATCCTTGAAGAGGTAGGTCAGATAGGGGCCCCCCTGGTAGGGACCGACACCTCCAAGGGGAGAAGTCTGCCAGCCCAGCACGGCGTCCCTCCAGACGTACTCGCGCCCAGTGGTCTGGTCATTGAGGAGCCGCTCGACCGGTTTCAGCGGCAACTTCAGCGTGCTGGCCGCCCCGGCGAGAACGAGGACCAGCACGCCCGGGAGGAGCACCCACCAGCGCCGCTGTTTCCCGGCAAAGGCGAGGGCCGCCAGGCTTCCTACCCCCAGTGCGAGCAGCGGCCCCCGGCTTCCGGCCGCCAGAAAGGTGGCGAGGGCAAGACCTCCGGCGGGCAGGCGCCACCACAGCCGTCCGCCCCGCCAGAACACGATGAGCCACAGGGCCACCACCGCCACCAGCCCCAGCGACACGATGTAGTAGTAGGGATGGCCCAGCCGCGCCTGCACGCCCGCAAAGCCTTGTGTGGTCAGCGTGTAGCCCCAGGCCGTCACAAAGATCAGCAGTTGGCCCCACAGCAGGGGCCTGAGGTTTCGGCTCTCCCGCAGGTACACTCCGGCAGCGATCATGGCGAGGATCAGCAGCGTGCGGGCCGCCGCCAGCGCGAGCGAGAGCAGGGGCCGCGGCGTGAAGAGGGCCGCGACCAGTTGGGTGCTGGCAAAGAAGAACAGAATGTAGCGGGCGGTGAGCGGCAGCGTGCGCAACTGCCCCAGACAGCCCAGGGCGGCCAGGTACAGCGGTGGAAAGATGGGAACGAACGCGATCAGCCAGGGAACCCACTTCGGTGGAGAACAAGCGGGGGCGGCAGCCGGGGGGGAACTCACGCGGGCCAGTATAGGGAGGGGGATGCACCGTTCGGGGGGAGGAACATGTGAAGAAACTTCTTGTCACTGGGGGCTGCGGCTTTATCGGGAGCAACTTTGTGCGCTACTGGCTCGCGCGACATCCGGCAAGCAAGGTTGTCGTGTACGACAAACTCACCTATGCGGGCCGCCGCGAGAATCTGCATGACCTGTGGGAAACCCCCAACCTGTCGCTGGTCGTCGGTGACGTTGCTGACCTGGAACTGGTGCGCCGGACCTGCCAGACCAACGAGATCGATCTGATCGTCAACTTTGCCGCCGAGACGCATGTGGATCAGAGCATCCTGGGGCCGCTGGTCTTTACCGAGACGAACGTGCGCGGCACCCATGTCCTGCTGGAAGTGGCCCGCGAATTGGGTCTGCGTCTGCACCACGTCAGCACCGATGAGGTGTACGGCCATATTCCTGAGGGGCACCAGAGTGTTGAGACGGACCCGCTCGCCCCGCGCAGTCCCTACGCGGCGAGCAAGGCGGCTGCCGACCAGCTCGTACAGGCATACTTCATCACCTACGGCCTCCCGGTGACGATCACGCGGGGCGCGAACAACGTGGGGCCGTACCAGCACCCGGAAAAGGCCGTGCCGCTGTTCAGCACGAACGCGATCCTGGGCGAAGTGCTGCCGGTGTACGGCGACGGCCGGCAGATGCGCGACTACGCCCATGTGGACGACCACTGTACCGGCATCGAAACCGTGCTGCTGCGGGGCGAGATGGGCGAAGTGTACAACGTGGGAACGGGCCGTGAGATGACCAACCTGGAGATGGTGGAGATCGTGCTAGAGACGCTGGGGAAGGATCGCAGCCTGATCCGGCACGTCGCCGACCGCCCGGGCCATGACCGACGCTACTCCATGAACGTGGATAAGCTAAGAGCCCTGGGCTGGGCGCCGAACCACGACCCCCGGCAGGCGGTAGCGGAAGCGGCACGCTGGTACGCAGACAACCGCTGGTGGTGGGAGCCGATCCGCTCGGGTGAGTTCCGCCAGTACTACGAGCGGCAGTACGCCGAGCGCCTGGCGGAAAGAGCGCCTCCCAAACCATGAGGAGACAACGAAAAAACCTCCGCCGAGGCGGAGGCTTTTTTGGTGACCCCAACGGGATTCGAACCCGTATCGCTACCTTGAAAGGGTAGTGTCCTAACCGTTAGACGATGGGGCCACACCACTTCAGCGGTTGCTCGCTGCCTTTCAAGGGGCACCCTTGCGGGCACGCACGGAAGAATAGCGGAGGGTCTTAGATCCGTCAACTGCCCTGCGCCGTCGGTCGCCCGCTGTTACAGTTGGGGCAGCATGCCTATCACCTTTGGAACGGACGGCTGGCGCGACATCATCGCAGAGGATTTCACCTACGAGAATGTCCGGCGCGTTGCGCGCGCGCATGCGCAGGCCCTGCGGGCGGTGGGCGGAACCTCGGTGGTGGTGGGCTTTGACACGCGCTTTCAGGGGGCCAACTTCGCGCGGGTGGCGGCCGAGGCGCTCGCGGAGGGCGGCCTAGACGTCCTGCTCGCAGACGAGTTCTTGCCCACGCCCGCCCTCTCGTTCGCGGTGGTGCACTGCGGGGCGGCGGGCGGCGTGATGATCACCGCCTCGCACAACCCGCCCCTCTACAGCGGCTACAAGATCAAGGGGGCGTACGGCGGCAGCGCAACCCCCAGCCTGGTCAAGGCGGTTGAACGGGCCCTGGCGCAGCCCGAGGCGTATCACGGCCCGCGTGGCCGAGTGCAGCCCTTTGGCATTCGGGAGGCGTACTACGCGCAGCTTGACCGCCAGCTCGATCTGAACACGTTGCGGACCTACCGGGGCCTCGTCATTCACGATCCGATGGGCGGCGCGGGCTGTGGGTGGCTGAGCGGCTACGCCCAGCACGCGGGCCTGAGGTTCGACCTGCGCGAGCTGCACGGCCAACCCGGGCCCATGTTCTACGGCGTGAACCCCGAGCCGATCCCGCAGAACCTGGGGGAACTGATCACCGTGCTGAAGGGGGAGACGGGCACGGCCCTGGGTGTCGTGACAGACGGGGACGCCGACCGAGTGGGGGCCGTCACGGCGGGGGGGCGCTTCTTTAACAGCCACCAGATTTTCGCAGTGCTGCTGCGGCACCTGCACGCGCGGGGAGGGCGGGGCCGGGTGGTGAAGACGGTCTCGGGCAGCCGCGTGATCGAGCTGCTCGCCGCACAGCTGGGCCTGGACCTGTTGGAGACGCCTGTGGGCTTCAAGTACATCACGGACGCTTTCCTGGAGGGACAGCAGGACGCGGGCCGGGCTGTTCTGATCGGGGGCGAGGAGTCGGGCGGCATCGGCCTGGGGTCGCACATCCCCGAGCGCGACGGGCTGCTGAATAGCCTGCTCCTCGTGGAGGCGGTTGCGGCGAGCGGGAAGAGCCTGGACGAGCTGTTTGCCGAGATCGAGGCGGAGGTGGGGTTCCGGCACCATTACGACCGCAATGACCTGCACCTAGGTCCCGGTTTTGACCAGCGGGTGCTGCTGCGTGAGGCACAGGCGTACACGGAGATCGCGGGTCATGCGGTGAAGAGCGTGAAGACCATAGACGGCGTGAAGCTGCTCCTTGCGGGCGGCGCGTCCGCCATGTTTCGCGCTTCCGGGACCGAGCCGCTGGTGCGCGTGTACGTAGAAGCCCAGTCACCGGAGGACGTGCGGGCGATTCTGCAGGAGGCGACGCGGCGCGTTCTGGCCCTCGACACGGACCAGCCCGCCTGACATGGATTCCGGTTGAGAGATGCCGTCCCTGTGAACCCCGACCAGCGGGGGGAGGAAAAGGGACGGCTTCCAGAACGGCTGGGGCCGGCATCCGTATAAGAACGGGAAGGGGCGGAACGCCACCGCATTCCCGCCCTCTTCTCCTGACGGCTGACTTGACGGACTGCTGACCGCTCGTTACATGTGCAGGGCCCGCTTGTCCGTCGCCAGCGCCGCCTCCTTCACGACTTCGCTGAGGGTGGGGTGAGCGTGAACGGTGCGGCCCAGGTCTTCGGCGCTGCCGCCAAACTCCATCAGGGTCACCGCCTCACCGATGAGTTCGGAGACGTTCGGGCCGACCATGTGGACGCCCAGAATCTTGTCTGTATCGGCATCTGCGACGACCTTGACAAAGCCGCGTGGGTCGCCGTGGCCCAGGGCACGGCCGTTGGCGCTGAAGGGGAACTGGCCGGTCCTCACCTTGAGGCCCTTTTCTTTCGCCTGCTTTTCGGTGAGGCCAGCCCAGGCGATTTCCGGGCTGGTGTAGATCACCCAGGGGATCACGTCGTAGTTGACATGCCCGGCCTGCCCCGCGATCAGTTCGGCCACCGCTACGCCCTCCTCCTCGGCCTTGTGGGCGAGCATCGCGCCGCCCACCACGTCCCCGATGGCATAGACGCCGGGGAGGTTGGTGCGGTAATGGTCGTCGACCCGCACAAAGCCGCGCTCGTCGAGGCTCAGCCCCACGGCCTCTGCCCCCAGGCCCTGCGTGTTGGGCACTCGGCCAATCGAGACGATCAGCTTGTCAAAGCGGGCGGTCACGGCCTCGCCCCTTTCCTCGTAGGTGACGGTCACGCCCGACTCGTCCTGCTGGACGTCCGTGATGTTCACCCCGAAGTGGAAGTCCAGGCCCTGCTTCTGGAGCTGCTTGAGGGCCTCTTTGCTCACGGCCTCGTCGGCGGCCATCAGGAAGCCGGGGAGAGCCTCCAGAATGGTCACCTGCGCGCCCAGTCGGCGCCACACGCTTCCCAGTTCCACGCCGATCACGCCCGCCCCGATCACCCCCAGCTTGCCGGGGACCTGTGCAAAGGAGAGAGCGCCCTCATTGTCCACCACGTTCCCGCCAAAGGGCGCGAGAGGAAGCTGGCGGGGCTGGCTGCCGGTCGCTACGATCACGTTCTTGGCGCGCACTTCTGTTCCAGCCGCGTCCACGATCCACGCGTCCCCATCCTGGCGAACGAGGCGGCCCAGGCCGTGGTAGCTGGTGACCTTGTTCTTCTTGAAGAGGTAGGCGATGCCGCCGGTGAGCTTGTCGACCACGCTCTCCTTGCGGCCCATCATCCGGCCCACGTTCACACTCGCGCCACTCACCTGGATGCCGTGCTCCTGCGCCTCGTGGGTGATCATCTCGAATTTCTCGCTGGAATCGAGCAGCGCCTTGCTGGGAATGCAGCCCACGTTCAGGCAGGTGCCGCCCAGCGAGGGCTTGCCGTTTCGCGTAAAGGCGTCCACGCACGCGACCCGAAAGCCGAGCTGAGCGGCGCGAATTGCGGCCACGTACCCGGCGGGACCGCCACCAATCACCAACACGTCGTAAGCGTCCATACCGTTCCCGAGCGTACCACCCCCCCGCGCCGAAGAACGCGGCGCGTTCCCCCCTCAGGAACAGGGTCACGCCCGGCGGTAGCGCTTGACCGGTCGGCCGATGCCCTGCGCGTCCGTCTCGGCGGTGGCCTCGCCCGCCTCGACGAGGTGTTCGAGGTAGCGCCAGGCGGTGACGCGGCTGAGACCGAGCAGCGCCCCGATCTCGCGGGCACTCTGGGCCCCTCCGCCCCGTAGGGCCGCCCGCACGCGGTGCAGGGTGTCGGGATCGAGGCCAGCGGGGGGCGCGGGGAGCCGGGCAAACAGCGCGTCGAGGTGGCCCTGCCGCACCGCGTCCTGTTTCCACAGGGCGGCCCGCTCGCGCACTCGGTCAAGGGCCAGGGCAAAGCGCTCGGGCGAAGACGGCTTGACCAGGTAGTCGGCAGCTCCCAGGGCGAGGGCATCTTGCACGCTGGGAATGTCGCTGGCCGCGGTGAGCAGGACCGCGTCGACCCGCTCGGAACGGGCGCGCAGCTCGCGCAGCAGGTCCAAGCCGCGCCCGTCGGGCAGGTACACGTCGAGCAGCAGCAGCTCGGGCCGCAGCGTTTCGGCCATCGCCCGCGCCACCCGCAGCGTCTCGGCGGTGCCCAGCACCTCGAAGTCCCCGGCGCCCTCCAGCAGGCCCCGGTGCAGCGCGGCGATGCGGGGGTCGTCTTCCACGATCAGGGTGCGGATGGGGGGCGTCACAGGGGGATCTCCAGGGTAAAGCGCGTCCAGGCCTGACCGTCGGGGCCGGTCACGCGGTCATGGCTGAGGGTGCCGCCCAGGTTGTGGGCGCGGGTCTGGACCAACGAGAGGCCGATGCCGCGCCCGGGCCCCTTGCTGCTGACGCCCCGCTGGGTGAGCGTGTCGGCCAGCGGGGCGGGCACGCCGGGACCGTTGTCGCGAACCTCCACCAGCAGCCCTTCCGGATCGTCGGCGATCAGCAGGCGCACCTCGCCGCCCTTTGTTTCTGCCAGCGCCTCAAAGGCGTTTTCGAGGAGGTTCCCCACCGCGAGTTCGGTGAGGTCGAGCACGCTGGTCGGGAGGCTCTCCGGGAGGGTCGTGAGGGGATCGAGGGTCAGGGTCACGCCCAATTCGGCCGCCCGCTCGTACTTACCGAGCACGAGGGCAGCCAGGCGCACGTGTCGCAGCGCCTGCACCGCGCCCAGGTGCGCCGCGTGCCGGTCTTGCTGAGCGTAGATCAGCCGCAGCGCTTCTGCCGTTTCCCCGAGGTGGAGGAGGCCCGCCAGGGTGTGCAGCCGGTTGGTGAATTCGTGCGTCTGGGCACGCAACAGGTTGGCGTAGCGCTGCGCCTGGGTGAGTTCGTTGGCCAGCGCGCGGACCTGGGCCAGGTCGCGCAGGGTCAGCACCTGGGTTCCGTCTGGAACGGGTCGTACCCCCACGAGCAGGGGCCGCTCACGCACCGTCAGGGAAAGAGGCGACTCGGGCCCAGTCGGGGCGGCTTCGCGCAGCAGACCGGGCAGCAGCCGCTCCAGCGGGACCGGGAGCGCGGCCCCGTCCTCCCCAAGACCCAGCAGAAGGCGGGCCTGGGGATTCATCACGTGCACCTGCCCGGCCCGCACGACCAGCACCCCTTCTTCCAGGGCGTTGAGCACGGTGCGGTAGTGAAGGAGGGCTCCGGCGATCTGCTCGGGTTCGAGGTCAAGCATCTCTCGGCGCACCCGCCGCGCAAGCATAGAGGCGAGCAGGAGCGCCAGCAGCAGCGCCCCCATGTACCAGGGAAGAGCGACGCGCACCACTGCCTCGAACACGTCGCCAAGGTGGGGCAGCAGGAAGCCCACGCTCGCCAGGCCCAGCACCTGCCCGTTGCTCCCCCACACCGGAACCTTCGCCCGCACCGAAGGGCCCAGCGTCCCCTGGGCAGTCTCGGTGATGCTGCGGCCCCGCAGAAAGCTGCGGAAGTCTCCGCCCACCATCGGCTCACCCAGCCGCTTGGGGTTGGGGTGCGTGAGGCGGCGGGTGGCGCGGTCGGTCACAACCACGTAATCGGCGCCGAGGAGGACCCGGTAGCGGTTGATCAGCGCATTCAGGGTGTTCCGCGCGAGCGGGTCTCCCTCCAGGGCCGCTCGCACGGGGGGCAGGGTCGCGACGAGGTGCGACTCGCGCAGCGCGCGGTCAGCGTAGGTGCGGTAGATCGCGCCGCGCAGGGTCGCGCTTGCCAGCAGGGCCAGCGGCAGCGCCAGCAGCAGAAAGGCCGCCGTGATCGTGAGAAAGAGCCGGGGCTGTACCCGCAGCAGCCGGGGCGTGTGCGGCAAGGCCACCTCGCGTGCCAGGCTCGACACATCGTCCGCACGCGGAGCAGTGGTGGACGGGGCAGGACGGAAGGGCACCGGGGTCAGTGTGGCAGACCCTGGACCTCCCCCCTGGAATTTCGTTCACGCTGTGGACAATACCCCGCTTGGAAGCCTGCGTATTTTGTGCGTCCAGCAGGACAAAAGTCTTGGGGGAAGGCCGGGTGCGGGCCGCGGGCGTACGCCAGCCGGAGACGGTGGGGCATCATGTCCAGGCACCTTCTGTTTTGCGTTGGTCTTTGTGCCCTCCCGTGTGGGGGACGGCCTAAGGCCCGTGGTGTCCTGTCTGTGTTCCCTTTCGGTGAGGTCTAGGTATGCCCAGAATCTTCCGCAGTTTGTATGTTCAGGTGCTGATCGCCATCGCGCTGGGTGTCGTGGTGGGGTTTTTGTTTCCCAGCTTCGGCGAGAGCCTCAAGCCGCTTGGTGACGGCTTTATCAAGCTGATCAAGATGATCATCGCGCCGATCATTTTCGCCACCGTCGTGAGCGGCATTGCGCATATGCGCGACACCAAAAAGGTCGGGCGCGTGGGCGGCAAGGCGCTGCTTTATTTCGAGGTCGTGACGACCTTTGCGCTGGTGATCGGGATGGTGGTCGTGAACGTGCTTGGCCCGGGCCGCGGCATGAACGTGGACCCCGCCACCCTCGATACCAGCGGCATCAGCCGGTATACCGAGGCGGCCGGGGAGCAGTCGGTTGCCGACTTCGTCCTGCATATCATCCCCGACACGCTGGTGAGCGCCTTTACCCAAGGAGACCTCCTTCAGGTGCTGCTTGTCGCGCTCCTGTTTGGCTTCGCCCTGCTGCGGCTGGGCAAGGTGGGCCAGACCATCCTGGCGGGCATCGAGGCCGTGAACAGCGCCGTCTTCGTGATGCTCGGGTTCATCATGCGGCTCGCGCCCATCGGGGCCTTTGGGGCGATGGCCTTTACCATCGGCAAGTACGGGGTGGGGACCCTCGCGCAGCTCGGCTACCTGATGGTGGCCTTTTACATCACCTGCCTGCTGTTCGTGTTCGTGGTGCTGGGCTTGATCGCCCGACTCGCCGGATTCTCCATCCTGAAGCTGATCCGCTACATCAAGGAAGAACTGCTGCTGGTGCTGGGCACCTCCTCCAGCGAGAGCGCCCTGCCGCGCCTGATCGCCAAGCTGGAACACGCCGGGGCGCAAAAGAGCGTGGTGGGCCTCGTCGTGCCCGCCGGGTACTCCTTCAACCTCGACGGCACCTCCATCTACCTGACGATGGCGGCCCTCTTCATCGCGCAGGCCACCAACACTGACCTCAGCCTAGGGCAGCAGCTTGGGCTGCTGGGCGTGCTGCTGCTGACCTCCAAGGGAGCGGCGGGCGTGACCGGCAGCGGCTTCATCACCCTGGCGGCCACCCTCAGCGCGGTGGGGCATGTGCCCGTCGCGGGTCTGGCCCTGATCCTGGGCATCGACCGTTTTATGAGCGAGGCGCGTGCGCTCACCAACTTCATCGGGAACAGCGTGGCCGCCCTGGTGATCGCCCGCAGCGAGAACGCCATCGACGAGACTCGCCTTCAGCGGGCCCTGAACGGGGAGGACCTGCCCACCCTCGTGCCCGAGGTCGCTGCCGAGGAGCAGGGCGAGGGTCGCCAGATCGACGCGCCGCTGCCCGCCTAAACCCCGCGAGGGGGCGCGTCCTGGGGTGGCCTGGCGGGGTTCAGCGCTGAAGTGCGGCGTACGCCACCGCTACTCGCGCCGCAACCGCTGCATTGTGCCGTACGAGCGCGATATTCGCCGCCAGGCTGCGCCCCCCCGTGATCTCCACGATGCGGCCCAGCAGGTAGGGCGTTGTCGCCTTGCCGGTCAGGCCCAGGGCAGCCATATCCGCGAGCGCCCGCTCGATCTGCGGGGCCATCTCTTCGGCGGGAATTTCGGCCTCCTCGGGAATCGGATTGGCGAGCAGAACGCCTCCCGTAAGGCCCAGCGTCCACTTGGCGTGCAGCACGCGGGCCGCCTCCGCCTCGCTGTGCACCGTGAGGGGCGAGGCGAAGCCGCTGCGGCGCGAGTAGAAGGCAGGGAATTCCGTCCCCCCCAGGGTGATTGCGGGCACACCCTGGGTCTCGAGCACCTCCAGGGTGAGGCCGATGTCAAGGATGCTTTTGACCCCCGCGCTCACGACGCAGACGTCGGTGCGGGCGAGTTCGGTCAGGTCGGCGCTGATGTCCATCGTCTCATGCGCGCCCCGGTGAACACCGCCCGTGCCGCCGGTGGCAAAGACGCGGATACCCGCGAGCGCGGCGATGCGCATGGTGGAGGCGACGGTGGTCGCGCCGTGGCCCCCAAGCGCGACCGTGACGGGCAGGTCACGCGTGCTGATCTTTTGCACCGTCTTATCGGTGGCGAGCAGTTCGAGTTCGTTTGGCGTGAGGCCGACCTTCAGGCGACCACCAAGCACCGCGATGGTCGCGGGCGTGGCGCCGTGTTCGCGGACCACGGCCTCCACCCCACGGGCCATCTCCACGTTCTGTGGGTACGGCATTCCGTGGCTGATGATGGTGCTTTCCAGGGCGACGACCGGCCCGCCGCTCAGGAGCGCGGCGGCGACTTCGGGATGAAGGTCCAGCAGCTGGGCGACCTGGGGACGGATGGGGGAGGGGATGGACATAAAGGCTCCTTTGTGGTGGCTTCTCTCGACCGCCTATGGCGCGGGACGTTGCAGGCGTGCCCGCACCGCTGCGGGCGTGAGGGCAGGGGAAACGGCCTGCGGGCTTTCCACGGTGAGGGCGGCGGCGGCGTGGCCGTGGCGGGCAGCTTCTGCAGGAGCGGAGCCGGCGAGAAGGGCGGCGAGGTACGCGGCGAGCATCGCGTCGCCCGCGCCGGTCACGTCCGCCACCTGGGCGGAAAGGGCAGGGCATTCGGTCAGGCTGTCCGGGGTGGAGAGGAGGCTTCCGCGTTCGCCCCGGCGGACCCAGACGGTGTGTACCCCCCGGGCGTGGAGTTCTCTGGCTGCGTCCCGCAGGGACTCTGGGGCGTCAGCCAGCTCCCGGCCCACCAGGGCGGCGAGTTCCGCGACATTCGGCGTTACGGTATGGGGGGCAAGTCCAGCGTGCAGGGCGGGGAGAAGCCGCGCAGCCTTGGGGACGCTGACCGGCTCAAAGACCACCGGCACCCCCGCCTCCGCCCCGAGGGTGAGCAGGGAGGTCAGGCTCTCGGCGCTGAGGTTGCCATCAGAGACGATCCAGGCCGCACTCCGCAGCACGCCCCGACGTTCCTGCAGGGCAGCGGGTGTGAGGGCGTCCATGCTCTGCATCGCCGCCACGGCGATCAGCAGTTCACCGCGGTCGTCCAGCACCGCCGTGTAGGTGCCGGTCGGGCCATCCACCCGCAGCACCGAACGAACGTCCACTCCGGCGGCCTCCGTCTCACGCAGCAGCAGGTCACCGGGAGGGTCACGCCCCACCACGGCGATCAGGTGCGTGTCCACCCCCAGCCGCGCGAGGTTCTCCGCGATGTTGCGGGCCACGCCGCCCGGCGCCTGGGTGCTCACTCCCGGATTGCTCGTGCCCAGCACGGCGGGGGCGAGGGTACGGACCTTGACGTCCAGATTCGCGCCGCCGACCACGACCACCCGCCGGGCCTCCTGGGGCGCGACCACGTAGCCGCGTCCCAGAAGTGCCCCCTTGCGAATCAGGTTGCTCACGTGAACATTGATGGCCGCCCGCGAGGTCCCCAAACGGCGCGCGAACTCCTCTGGAGTCCCCAGGGGCGACTCGCGGATCAGGGCGAGCAGGGCGCGTTCGCGTTCGGTGAGGGGAAGGGGCATTGCTTAATCAGAGTAAAGCGATTTGCTGTGATAAAGCAACGCCCCACCGCTGCACAGGGCTCAGGAGCGGGTGGCCTCCCAGAGCTCGAGCACCTCCTGTGCCGCGTCCACGTGCATCTGTTCGATCAGGGCGCCACGGTACGTCGCCACGCTTTTGCCCGCCGCACGGGCCTCTTGCCAGGCGGCGAGGAGGGCGCGGGCGTCCTCGGCCTCCGTCTCGCCCACACCGAAGATCGCGTTCGCTGCCGCCACCTGGTCCGGGTGAATCACTGTTTTCCCGGCAAAGCCCAGCATGCGGCCCTGTTCGCACTCGCGGGCAAACCCTTGGGCGTCGCGCACGTCATTAAAGACGGCGTCGAGCGGTACCTTGCCGTGCGCCCGCGCCGCCAGCACGACCGCCGAAAGGGCCTGCAGCAGTGGCAGTCTCTGTGGATGCGGGCGGGTTCGCAGCGCCCGCGCCAGATCGTTGGCACCCACGATCAGGCCGGCCACGCCCGGCACGGCTGCAATCTCGGGGGCGCGCAGCACGCCCAGGGGCGTCTCGATCATTGCCCAGAGGGGGACGCGCAGGTGCAGGTCACGCACGGTGCGGGCGTCCTCCACCTTGGGCAGGACCAGGCCGTCTACGCCCGCGAGCAGGGCCATCTCGCGGTCGGAATGTTCCCAGGGCGTGCCCAGGCCGTTGACCCGCACGAGGAGCGGTCCCGGCCAGCGCCACGCCAACGCCTCCTTCACGTTGCCGCGCGCCGCGTCCTTGTGCTCGGGGGCAACGGCATCCTCTAGATCGAGGATGACAGCGTCGGCGTGCAGCGTCCGGGCCTTTTCGATCGCGCGCGGCTTGTCGCCGGGAACGTACAGCACGGAGCGCCAGGGCTTAACGCTCACGCTTGGCGTCCTTTCGCCGCTGCGCTGCACTCGAGGCGAGCAGGAAGGGGAGCAGGACGAGGAGAAAGGTGAGGGGACGGCTCATTCTTTCAGCGTAAAGCCCCAGATGCTCGGAGGGGCGAGTTCCAGCACGTTCCCGGCAGGGTCCTCGAAGTACAGGCTCTCGCCGCGGTCCCCCCAGGCATAACGGGTGACCTTGAGGCCACGTTCTTCCAGCCGTGCCTGCCAGCTGTCCGTCTCCTCCCGCCGAATGGCGAGGCAAGCGTGCCCGCCCGGCTTCCCGGCGTGTGGGGGCACGTCGCCCGGCTGCGCGCTTGCCCGCGGGTCGAAGATCAGCAGCATGCTGTCCTCCAGCCGGTAAAACAGGTGCCGCCCCGCCACCTTGCCGTACAGCGGGAGGCCGAGCACCTCCGAGTAGAAGGTCTCGGCCCGGTTGAGGTCATCCACGTACAGGCAGGTTTCGAGGGTGCGCATACGGAAAAGCTTAGAACACTCGGCAAGTCGTGTTTTTGCCGCCAGCAAGCGCAGCTACGGCAGCAACACCCGCGGAGTCGGTCCGGGTCCTGCCGCCCGGCGCTGCACCTCGCGCAGGGTCTGTTCGCCCGTGGTCTCCAGGCCATGTGGGCGGAAGCTGCCCGCCAGGCTCTCGGCGTCGCGGCGCGGGAGGTCGCGGAACTTGGGGTTCGAGCGGGTCGTGAGCTGTGGAAAGTCGATGATGGTCACGCGGTTCTCCCACCACAAGAGGTTGTAGGTGCTGTAGTCGCCGTGGGCGTAGCCCAGCCGCAGCAGGTCGGCCAAGCCCTGCACCGCCTGCTCCCACGCGCTGCGGGCCTCTGCGGGTGTGAGGACGGCGTCGCTGAGGCGGGGAGCGGGCGTGTCCTCGCTCCCACAGAGGCGCATCAGGACGGCGGGAACAGTCTGTTCGTACTCGGAGGGTTCGGGGCCAACAAGCGGTTCGGGAACATTCAGGCCCGCGCGCCACAGGTGCCACAGGTGCGCGTACTCGGCACAGACCCAGCTCGCCTGAAGAAGCGCCCGCCCCTTGCGGCTGCGGCGTCTCATCGCCTTGGCGGCGCGCCTATCCAGGATCACCTGGCCCTCGCGGTACACACCGTCGCGTCGAAAGGCGCGGGTTTCGAGGTCGCGGTAGAGCTTCAAGAGGACGCTGCCGCGGGGGCCGCGGGCCACATAGGTCGTCGCCTCCTTGCCGCTCGCGAGTTCGGCCACCACCGTGGTGATGTGCCCACGCTCGATCAGAAACCGAATGAGTTGGTCCTGCGTGTCCCCGCTCTCCGGATCGGCCGTCAGGTCCGCGAGCCGGCGGCGGCCCAGGGGCTTTTGGGCCTTGCGTTTGAGGCGGCGGCTCGGCGAAGCGTCCGTGTCTTCGTCTGTGAGCCAGCGGGCACTCATGGGCGCCCCGGGGGCGCGTTACGCGTGCAGAAGCGAGGAACCGGTGGGATGGGGTGCGGCAAAGTAACTCCTGGGGGCGGCGAGAAGTTCCTGTAGGGTCGCGGTCAGGCTGCCAGTGGGGTTGTCGGTCATGCACGGCACCTCCTTCCGGTGATGCCTTACAGTAGCAGGTGAGTGAGCAGTGAGGAAGCCGCGGAACGCTGCATAGGCCACTCTGCGTATCGGGCGGACATTTGTGAGGGCTGAAGGCAGATTCAGCCCTTTCTCCTTAAAGCTTTAAAAAGAAACAAGGCCCGTTTCTGAAGGTGGTGGCTTTGCCTGAGTGCCCTTTGCTTCACTGTGGGTGGGTATGTCAGGAACTTCAAGGCCAAGGGTGCACCCAGGACACCGAAACGGGCTGCGTTCTGCCCTGCCGGTTGCCGGGGGGGAGACGCTGTGACCACCCCCCGGCGAGAGAACGAGGAGAACCGGGGCCTCCGCGTCTACCTCTTTGGCGCGGAGGGTCACGACCGGGAGGTGCAGCTCAGTGAGGAACTCGTGCAGGGGCTGTGCGCGTCGCAGCTTCTGTGGGTGGATGTGCCGGGTCGGGAGGCACGGGAGCTAGAAAGGGTCGCGGCCCTTCTCGGGCTAGACCGGCGGGCTGTGCAGAACCTGGCGGACCCTGTGCCTCAGCCCCGTGTGGAGAGCTACGGCGAGGTCTTCCGGGTGGACGTGCAGGCCGTGCGGGAACAGGACGGGCGGCTCATCGGCGACGAGCTGAATATCGTGGTTGGTCCCAACGTCCTGCTGACCGTTCACCCGGAGAACGTGGGCTTTGTGAGCGAGTTTGCCCAACAGCAGCGGGGCAACGGCAAACTCGGTCAGCTCACGTCCGAGACATTTCTGGCCGCGCTGCTCAACTGGCACCTCAACAGTTATCTGCACGAGGTCGAGGCGCTCGAAAGCCAGCTTGACCGTCTGGACGAGGACATCCTGCGGCGGTCTTCCGGTCGGGACTTCCTGAGCGAGCTTGTGCGCTGCCGCCGGCGAACCGGTGAACTGCGCCGCCTCCTCACCGCTCACCGCGACGTGTACGCCACCCTGTCCCGTCCTGATTTCAAAGCGCTGGCCGATCCCGAATCCGCCCGGAACTTCGACGCCCTAGAAGACCGCTTCGAGCGGGCGGTCACCTCGGTCGAGGGGGTACGGGAGGGCATCCTGGGCTCCTTTGACCTGTACATGAGTAGCCTTAGCCAGCGCACAAACGACACCATGCAGCTCCTGACGGTCGCCACCGTGGTGATGGGGCTGTGGGCGCTCGTCTCGGGCCTTTTTGGCATGAATTTCGACGTGCCGTGGTCCAAAACCGGCTGGGAGGGGTTCTTGGTGATCGTGGGCGTCCTGCTCCTGCTCTCGGCCTTGATCCTGGCGGGAGCCCGGCGGCGTGGCTGGTTGTAAACGCTGCTCACGGACATATTCCGGATTCCGAAAGTTCAACCGTCCACCCGAGCCCTGAAAGGAAGCATTCATGCCCCGATCCACCAAAACCATGCAACGCGCGCAGCGCATCGCCCAGGACGTTTTTGGGTACGATCACCTGCACGCCGGCCAGAAAGAAGCCATCGAGTCCGTCTTGGCGGGCCACGACACCCTCGCCATCATGCCGACCGGCAGCGGCAAGTCGGCCATCTACCAGATCGCGGCGCTCTCGCTGAGCGGGCCGACCGTCGTCGTTTCCCCCCTGATTGCGCTGCAACGGGACCAGGTGGAGGCGCTGGAGGAAAGCGCGCCCGGTCAGGCGGCCCTGATCAACTCCACCGTGAAACCCGCTGAGCGCGCGGCAACCTTTGCTGCTTTGGAGGAGGGTGACCTCGAATTTCTGTTCTTGGCCCCCGAGCAGCTCAGCAGCGAGGAGACGCTAGAACGCCTGCGGGCCGCCGAACCCTCGCTGTTCGTGGTCGACGAGGCGCACTGCGTCTCCGAATGGGGCCACGACTTCCGCCCGGAGTACCTGCGGCTTGGCGGGGTGGTGGAGGCGTTGGGGCACCCGACCGTCCTGGCCCTCACCGCGACTGCCGCGCCGCCCGTACGGGAGGAGATCGTCGCCCGGCTGGGCATGCGTCACCCCCGCGTGCTCGTACGCGGCTTCGACCGCCCCAACATCCACCTTGCGGTTCGGCCGTTCGCGGACGAGGGCACCAAACGGACGGCCCTGCTGGAGGCCGTGGTGGAGGCTCACAAACCCGGCATTGTCTACGCGGCCACCCGCAGGGGAGCAGAAGCGTTCGCACGCGATCTGGGGGAACGTGGGGTGCAGGCGGCCGCCTACCACGCTGGGATGACCGCCAGCGCGCGCGAGGCCGTGCAGACCGCGTTTATGGCGGATGAGCTGGAAGTGATTGTAGCCACCACCGCCTTTGGGATGGGCATCGACAAGCCGAACGTGCGTTTTGTGCATCACCTCGACATTTCCGGGTCCATCGACGCCTACTACCAGGAGATCGGGCGAGCAGGACGGGACGGGGAAGCGGCTTCTGCCATCCTCTTTTTCACGCCCGGCGACCTCAAGCTGCGCCGCTTCTTCGCGGGCACGGCTGTTGTGGACGCCGACCAAGTCGAACAGGTCCTGCGGGCCGCGCAGCAGCATGCCGAGCCGGTGGACCCCGCCGAGCTGCGCGAGGAAACCGGCCTCTCGCCCAGCCGCCTGCTGAGCGCCGTGAGCCGCCTGGAGGAGGTCGGGGCGCTCGAGGTACTACCCAGCGGCCAGGTGGTGGCCTTTGAGGGGCCGGAGGCTCCGGAGGTGGCGGCTGAGGCGGCGTTGGCGCAGGAACACCGCCGCATCTTCGAGTGGTCCCGACTGGAGATGATGCGCGGCTACGCCGAGATGCGGGCCTGCCGCCGCGAGTACCTGCTGAGCTACTTCGGCGAGCAGTACAGCCCGCCCTGTGGCCGCTGTGACAACTGCGACGCGGGCCACAGTCCGGGAGCGGAAGCGGGCACGAAGGTGCCCTTTGCCCTGGGCAGCCGCGTCCGGCACCCCAGCTTTGGCACGGGCCAGGTGGTGCGGTATGAGGGTGAGAAGATAACTGTGCTGTTTGACGAGCAGGGCTACCAGACGCTGGCGCTGCCCGTCGTGCTGGAAAACGAGCTGCTTCAGCCTCTCCCGGCTTAAGCGGGTGTAAAGGTCCGTGAGCCTTCGCGGTGCCTCCCGGCCCGGATAATTGGCCCCAGGAGGGCGACATGGCAAAGATCAACCCGATCCAGCTTCAAAAGCACCTCAGGGGCGTGGACTACCCGGCCAGCAAGCGGGACCTCGTGGCGGCGGCCGAACGCAACGGCGCGGATGAGGACATGCGCGCGGCCCTGAACGCGCTTCCCGACGAGGAATACCAGACCCCCGCCGACGTGAGCCGGGCCCTTGGCGACAACGGGGGAGGTGACGATGAGAGCCCGGAAGGTCGCGGGCACAGAGGCCATAAGGACCAAGACGACCGACCGGAGCGGGACGGCGACCGAGACGAGGACGCGGGAATCAATCCCATTCAGCTTCAGAAGCATCTCAGGGGCGTGGATTATCCGGCCAGCAAGCGGGCCCTGATCGAGGCCGCCGAGCACAACGGCGCGGATGAGAACGTGCGCGCAGCCCTAGGCCGCCTTTCCGACGAGGAATACCAGAAGCCCTCTGACGTCAGCCGGGCCCTGGGTGACCTCCTAGGGGGCGACAAAGACAGCAGATAACGCGGCTGGGTCCCCGCTGGTCTGCTTCGCCTCAGCGCACCGTCTTGCTGACCAGGCTGTTGGTGTAGAAGTTTTCGGCCTTTGTGCCGCCGGGCAGACTGCCCTGCCGAACCAGCGCGGCAACGGCCTTGGCCCAGGCGGCGGGGTCGCTGGCCCCCAGGCCGTTGGCTCGGGTGTAGGCGCTCTCGATCAGCGGTGTGCTGGCCCGCAGGACCTCCAGCGAACCGCCGCCCGCTCCGAAGACCGGCTGCGCGATCCTATAGGCGCGGGCGGGGTCTGCGACCGTAAACTTCAGGCCGCGCTGCGAGGCGCGTACGACCTTGCGGGCCAGGTCGCCCTTCAGGGTCTTGTCGAGGGTGATGAGACCTGCGCCAACCATCGGGTACGCGCTGCTGGGGTCAAGCGTGTACACCTTTTGCCCGGCCTGCCGGAGTTGTACGACCTCGTTATTCACGTAGCCTACAGCGGCGTCTACCCGGCCAGCCCGCACGGCCTCGAGCTGGGTAAAGCCGATGGGGGCGAGGCGCACGTCACGGCCTTCTTGCAGGCCCGCGCTCTCCAGCAGGGCGCGCGTCGCGGCGTAGCTGCTGCCAAAGGTGCCGGGAATGCCCAGCGTCTTGCCTTTGAGGTCCGCAGCCCGGTTCAGGGGCTTGAGGCTCAAGACGGTGATCGGGGCCTTTTGGTACATCGCCATGATGTACCGCACGGGCGCGCCCTGGTTCCGGGCAAAGATGGCGTCCTCGGGGTCGCCCACGATGAAGTCGAGCTTGCCCTGAAGCAGGAGCGGCATCAGCTCCGAAACGTAGCCGTGCTGGAACTTCACGTTCAGCCCCTCGGCGCGGTAGTAGCCCAGCCGGTCCGCGACATAGAAGGGCGTGAACTGCACGTTGGGGATGTACCCCAGGCCGATGGTCACGGTGCGGGGCGTGCTCTGCGCGCAGGCCGTAGCGGCTGCCAGCAGGGTCAGGAGAGAGAGGGCACGCGTCATGAGGGCGAGTATAGGGACGCGGGAGAACGGTCATGGGACTTCGCCCCGCTTTCCCGTACCTGTCCCTGAGCCCCGCCGCTGCACAGGTGGTAGACTCCGGGGTACGCCTGCGCGCCCGAGGAGGGCAGGCCGCCCGGCTCACCGGGAAGGCGCAGGGAAAGGAAGATCATGACCGACGATACCAGGCAGCACACCCCGAACGCGATGGGCGGGGGCGCGACCGAGACTCCGGAAGAACTGCGGGGCATCCTGCCCGAGCTTCAGGGCGAACCCGACGAGGACCCCGTGCTGGACGCCCAGGAGGCTGAACATGAGGGCTTGAGCGCTGCCCTAGAGGGCGGCAACGTGGCGGGGGACGAGGAGGGCGAGGACGAGTACATCGACGCTGACGACCTGCTCGCGCTGCTGGGCGAGATGAAGGAGATGCTCGAGGCCCAGAGCAAAGAAATCCGCGGCCTGCGCCGCGAGATGCGCGAACTGCGCGAGAGCCAGGGCGGGCAGGGGGGCTTCCGTCCCCGCGAAGATCGGGGGAGCTTCCGTCCGCGTGAAGATCGCGGCGGCTTCCGTGGTGACCGCGAGGGCGGTTACCAGGGCGGGCAGGGGGGCTTCCGTCCCCGCGAAGATCGGGGGGGCTTCCGCCCGCGTGAAGATCGGGGCGGCTTCCGTGGTGACCGCGAGGGCGGTTACCAGGGCGGGCAAGGGGGCTTCCGTCCCCGCGAAGATCGGGGGGGCTTCCGCCCGCGTGAAGATCGGGGCGGCTTCCGTGGTGACCGCGAGGGCGGTTACCAGGGCGGGCAGGGGGGCTTCCGTCCCCGCGAGGACCGCCAGGACTTCGGTGACCGCGAGTTTCGCCCCCGGGCCCGTGCCGACCGTGGCTGGGGCAACAAGCGCCGCGACGAGGAGTAGGGCGCGCCGCAAGAGGGTGGAAAAAGGCCGGTGACGACCGGCCTTCTTCCTTTTCGGCGAGCGTAGACCTAAGCCGTCGTCTCGGTCGCTCGCTGCTCACGGGGTTCTGTGGCCTGCAACCACGTCTCGAGCCACGCGAGGTATTCCTCGAGCCGTTTGAGGCGGCGGTCCGGGCGGCCCGAGCGTGACAGCTCGTGGTCCTCGCCGGGGAAGCGCACAAAGCGCACGGGAACGCCGTGAAGACGCAGCGCTGCGTACCACTGCTCGGCCTGCTCGATGGGGCAGCGGTGGTCGAGGACCGAGTGAACGATCAGGGTGGGCGTGCGAACCTGCTCGACGTATTTCAGTGGGCTCATGTCCCAGAGCCGTGGGGCGTCGGCGCTGCGGTGGAAGTTGAGGCCCAACTCATCGTCCCAGAAGCGCATGCCGATGTCGGAGGTGCCCCCGAACGAGAGCAGGTTGCAGATGCTGCGGTCGGTGATCGCCGCTCTAAAGCGGTCGGTGTGCCCGGTGATCCAGTTGGTCATGTAGCCGCCGTAGCTGCCGCCCATCACCGCCGTCCGCCCCGAGTCGAGGGCCGGGGAGGCTGCGAGGCAGGCATCCAAAAAAGCCAAGAGGTCTGCCATGTCCACCGTGCCCCAGCGGCCGAAGATGGCCGACGACCAGCTTTGCCCGTAGCCCGCGCTGCCCCGCGGATTGCTGTAGCACACCGCGTAGCCGTGCGCCGCAAGGAGCTGAAATTCGTGCATAAAGGCGTGCCCGTAGGCGGTGTGTGGCCCCCCGTGAATACTCAGCACGGCGGGCGCGGGAGCGTCTCCGTCCGGGAGCAGCACCCAGCCCTCGCCCTCCCCCAGCTCATTGAAAAAGGTCACGCGCTGCGGCGTGCGGGCCGGGAAGGGGAGGCAGCTTTGCAGCTCCGTCACTCGGACGCCATTGAGTTCTACCTCCGGAAAGCGGTCTGCCCGCTCGCGGATCAGGGCCACGCCGCCTCCCCGCGCAGTAAAGGCAGAAATAACGGTCTGAGGATCATGGTCCTGGGGGGTGACGGTGCCGTCCAGCCCCACTCGGAACAGGCCGCAGGAGCCGCCCACCGTGCTCAGGACCAGCAGGGTCTCGTCGTCTAGCCATACGGGCCGCTCGGGAAAGGCCCCCACATGGCAGTCACCGCCGACCAGATTGCCGATGGGGCGGTCCCAACCCGCATCCAGCCGCCGCCAGCGCCCATCTCCCTCCACCAGAAAGAGGTGCGGGTCTTCGGGGCTGCCCTTCCCCTCGGGGCGGCCGACCAGCGCAAAGCGCACGCCGTCTGGGTGGGGAAGAACCGTTCCAATGGCCGAGTTCCAGCGGGTGAGGCGAGTGCGCTTGCCGTCCAGATCCAGCGTGTCCACCTCCTGCCGCCACTGCACGGCATCCTCCTCGGTCGCGCTCGAAACGAGCAGGACGCCGCGGCTGTCGGGCCACCAGGCGTAGGTTGTGACCTCTACGGTGGGCGTCAGCCACTCGTGCAGCTCTCCTGTGGTGAGGTCATAGCGCCAGAGGCGAGCGGGCCGTTCGGGCAGCCAGTCGCGCCCATTGAAGCGGGGGCGGGGTCGGGTGATGACGCGCGCCTCACCCCGTTCGTCGCGCCGGTCCTCGTCGTCTCCCGTGCTCAGGAAACTCAGCCAGCGCCCGTCCGGGCTCCACTGTACGTCTTGCACGCCGCCCCGAAAGCGTGTCACCCGCTGCGCCTCACCTCCCGTGAGCGGCAGCAGGAACAGTTGTGCCTTTTCCCCGCCCCCCTCACGCACAAAAGCGAGGGTCATCCCGTCTGGGGACCAGCGCGGTGAGCTGTCGCGGCCCTCTCCCCGGGTCAGTTGCCGGGCCTCTCCACCCGCCGAGAGCCACAGGTGTGACCGGTACCGGGGCTTTGGGAAGTCGGGGTCAGGTTGGTGCGGGGTTTCCTCCTCCACCCGCGTCAGGACAAAGGCGACGCGGTGGCCCTCCGGGCTGAGCTGAGGATCGGAGGGGAATGAAAGGGCGAGCAGGCTCTCGGGGCCGGGAACAGCACGCTGAAATGAGGTCATACGGCAGTCAACCACAAGTTGGGCCTCATGATGTTTCGCTCAAGAGGGCAAAAGCTGGTTCTTGCCCAGCGAGCACGGTCACGGTCTAGCCTGAGCGTACTGGAGCGGTCGACCACCTGCCCCCCTGCACGTGCGGGGGCATCAACCCACTCCCACTGGAGGCGTGAATGCACGAACTTTCCTGCACCTGGGTGCCTGGAACCATCGATATCGTCCGCCTGAAAGTCTCCGGCCGAACCATCGAACTGACGAGTACCCGGCTCGCGCGGATCTTTGGGCAGCAGGCGCTCAATGACCTGTACCTCAAGGGCCGTGTCACCCTCAAAGCCGACCCGCAGCAGGTGGCCCTGCTCGCCTGAAGTTGCCCCAAGCGCCCCGCATTCCGCCTTCTGCGCGGATGGTGCGGGGCGTCTGCCGTGGGGGCGGCGGTAGCATGGAGGGCATGCAGCCTGACCTTGCGGCGATGCTCGCCGACCTGCGAACCCTGGTGGAGCTCGAATCGCCCTCGACCGACGTTGTCGCTGTGAACCGCGTGATGGATGCGGTGGAGGGCTGGGCACGTGATCTGGGGGCGGAGACCCGCGCCCTGCCCGGCGGCACCCGCCGCTTTCAGTTTGGGGTGGAGGCGGGAGCTCGGCCCCTGCTCGTGCTGATGCATGCCGATACGGTCTGGCCGCAGGGCACGCTGGCGGCCATGCCGTTTCGGGTGGAGGGGGAGCGGGCCTACGGTCCGGGCACCTACGACATGAAGGCCGGAATCGTGGGGGCCTTTCATGCTCTGCGGGCTCTGGGTGGCAGGTGGCCTGTGGGCGGCGTGCAGGTGCTGCTTACGCCTGATGAGGAAATCGGCAGCCTCAGCAGCCGCGAGCACATCGAGGCGGCGGCGCGGGGGGCGCGGGCGGTGCTTGTCGTCGAGCCGCCCGTCGCTGGCAGCCACGCGCTGAAAGTGGGGCGCAAGGGTGTGGGCGACTTCGTGCTGACCTTTCACGGCGTCGCTTCCCACGCGGGGAACAAGCCCGAAGAGGGGGCGAGCGCGATCACCGCAGCCGCCCGCGCGGTGCTGGAGGTCGAGGCCCTCGCCCGCCCGGAGGTGGGCACCACCGTCAGCGTCGGTCTGATTCGTGGGGGGACCGCCACGAATGTGATTCCCCCAGAGTGTGTTCTGGAAGTCGATGTGCGTGTTTCCACCCTGGCGGAGGGCGAGCGCATCACCAGGGCCATCCAGGCCCTACGGCCACAAGACGCGCGCGTGCGGCTTACCGTAACGGGCGGCCTGAACCGTCCTCCCTTCGAGCGGGGTCCCGGGACGGAGGGGCTTTTCGCGCGTGCGCAGGCCCTTGCCCGCGAGCTGGGCTTCGAGATCAGCGGTGAGGTGGTGGGGGGCGGCAGCGACGGCAACTTCACTGCACCCCTCACGCCCACGCTGGACGGTCTGGGAGCGCCCGGCGACGGTGCTCATGCCGCCCATGAACACGTTCGTCTCGACCGCTGGCCGGACCATGTGCGGCTGCTGACCCGGCTGATGCAGGAGCTCTAGAGATGTTTGGCCTCTTTGGCAGAAAAAAACCCAGCCATCCGTACGTGAGGCAGGAAGACGAGCAGACCTTTCGCGTTCGTGTTCGCACCCTGCGCCACGGGGACGTGGTGGAATTCCGCTTTACCAAGGCCGCCCACATCGGGGCGGACGAGGGGGGCGGCTACCTGTTTCGCAAGCCGGTGGTGAGCGCGCAGCACTTCGACCGGGGCGAGCTGGTGGTGCGCTTTGACGCCCGCTACAACGTCACCGCGACCGAGGGCGAGGGCGTGGCGTTCATCCCGGTCAGCGAGTGGGAGGATTGAGCAGCACGGTGGTGCCGGACTGTCGCCGGCATACCTTTTCGAGCAACTCTCAAAACTTCCTTGACCCGAACTTATGACCACGTGAAGGCGAGGCGCTGTTACCCGCCGGGCCAGGCTGCCAAGCTGCGGTCAACACCCTGTTTGGAGGTTGTGCCATGAAAAACCGCCGTCTTGTTTCCATGCTGGCCCTCTCCCTCGTTTTCCCGACCGCCCTCGCTGGCGGGATGGCCGGGATGCCGATGGGTCCCGTGAGCACCGCTCAGGTCTCGAACGACAGCGACGTGCTCTTTATGGAAGTTATGACCATGAGTAACCTCGCGGAGATCGAGACCTCGCGCCTTGCCCTGCAAAAGAGCAGCAATGCCCAGGTTCGCGCCTTCGCTCAGATGATGATTACCGAGCACACCCGTGCCCAGAACGAGCTGAATGCCATCGCCGCCATGAAGGGCGTGCGGCTGACCGACAAACCGGGGGCAGACCAGCGCCTCCTGTATAACCGCCTCAGCACGCTGTCGGGAGCTGCCTTTGATGCCGCCTACAAGAACGTGCAGGTCAACGGCCACGCCATGACCCTCGACCTTATCCAGACGTACCGCAGCCTGCCTGGTCGGGACGCACGGGTGCTCGCCTACGCCGCCAAGACGCAGCCGGTCGTGGCGGCGCACCTCGAGCGGGCGAAGACGCTGCCTTAGGCGCGCGGCCTGGCCGGGGAGCCTGGGCTTGGCCTCAGGCTTTTTCTGTTTCTAGGCTCGTCCGACCTCGTGGAACGTCTCCTCGGTGATGCGTTCGGGGAACTTGCGCAGGAAATCCACGGTGCTCAGGGCCTGAGAACGGTGGCAGGCGATGGCCTGGAGCTTGCGTGTGATGCGGTGCGTCACGTCACGGCGGATATTCGGGCGGAGCCAGGCGGCGCGCAGGGCCTCGTTCTCGGGGGGCGTGTCGCTGGCGTAGTACCACAGGCGAGGCCGCTCGCGCTCCGGCAGGCTCTCCCAGGCGGCCCGCACGGCGCGGTGTGTGGTCACGTGGTCGGGGTGGCCGTTGCTGCCGTTGGGGGGAAAAGTCAGCACGATCTCCGGGCGGTGGCGCGTCATGGCCTCGCGCGCGACCGCCACCAGCGGGCCGAAGGGCTGGTCTTGGAGGAACTTGTCGGGAAACTCGTGCTGTTCGTGCACCCTCAGGCCAATCACGTCCAGGCAGGCCCGCAGTTCGGCGGCGCGCATCCGCGCGAGTTCCTCCGGGCCCTCCGCTAGGCCCAGCGTGCGCCCTGCCTCGCCGCGTGTGAGGGTGACCAGGCCGCAGCGGTGCCCCTCGTCAAGCAGGTCCATCAGCGTGCCGGACGCCCCGTACACCTCGTCATCCGGATGGGGCACGATCAGGAGGAGCTTCATGGGTTCGCTCATGCGCCCCAGGATAGGCGCTGTGGTCGGTGCACTCCTGCTGCCCCCTTGCGGCAGGATAAAGCTGTGGGCACCAGCTTTGTTCTCCGTGACCTCCACCAGCCCGGCGACTTCCCGGGGGTGGCGGCGCTTCTGTCTGCTTCCGACCCTACATGGCCCGTCACACCCGAGCGGCTGCGGGCGTGGGACAAGGCCGCTGACCCCGCTCTGTTCCTGACCAAGGTCGCGGAGGTGGAAGGACGCGTCGTCGCTGTGGGCTGGGCCAGCCGTGACGAGTTCGCCTGCGAGGAGCGGAACCTCCGCGTCCGCCCCCAGTGGCGAGGGCGTGGGATCGGCAGGGCGCTGTACCGGGAACTGCCTGCGCGAGTGCGGGCACGAAGCGGCCGAGAACGGCGCACCCTGCTGCCTGGGGGGCCGCGCCACGCGCCTGAGGGACCAACTCAGCCTGGACGGTACAGCGTGACCGTGGGCGAAGAGCGCTGGAGAGAGGCCGCCCCGTAGAGGCCTGCCTATGCTGCTCAGCATCGACTGGGACGCCTTTTCCGGTACGCGCGAGCTGGTGTTTGACGCGCCCATCTGGGGCACCCGCGACCGCGAGGATGACCGCTGGGGGGCCTGGCGGGTGCGTGCCCACAAACGTGATCCGCAGGCCCCCGGCTGGACCGCCCTGGACGCGGACTTTCCCCTCTATTCCGGCTGGGAGGCGCTGGAGCGTTACGCGGGGGTGCCCGCAGCCGTCACCCTTACGCATGCCGATGCCTGGGCTTGGCTGGAAGCCTGGCCCGGGCAACCTGTACTGAATGTGGATAGCCACCACGACCTAGCGAGCCTCAGCGGGGACGGGACGCGGGTGCGGCCGGGCAACTGGGCGGGGCTGGCGTTGCAGGCCGGGCGAATGGCCCGCTACACCTGTCTCTATCCCGACTGGCACGCGGGCCTGCCGGTTGCGGAGGGATACGACCTGGACCGGACCCGCGCCGAACTCGCTTCCCTCCTGCCGCCTGACGTGCTGGAGCGCGTGACGCTGGCGCGGATGGCCCGGCCCGCGGACGGTCTGCCTGACCCCGCGCAGGTCACGGCGCTGCTGCTGGTGCAGTCGCCCGCCTGGACCAACCCGGCGCACGACGCGGCCTTTTTGCGGCTGGCGCAGCTGTTGCGGGCCGTGCCGCTGACGCCGCCCGTGGACCGTACGAAAGGCTGAGCACGCTTTTTCCCCGCCGGTACCTGCTACCCTCTGGGGCGGCCCGCGACCTGTTCTGTCGCCGCGGCTGGAGGAAGACGCCATGACCTATTTCGTTGCTGGCCGCCCAGTGGGCCTGCTGATCGCGCTGTATGCCGCGAGCATCCTGCTTGCCAACCTGACCCTCAACCAGTTCATCCCGCTTCCCGTGTTCGGGCTGCTGAGTGTGGGGACCATCTTTTTTGCCGCAGTGTTCACGCTGCGTGACCGCATTCACCGCGTGGGGGGCCTGCGGGCCGTCTACGTTGCCATCGCCCTGGCCCTGCTGGTGAACACGCTCGCCGCGCTCCTGACCGGCACACCCTGGCGCTTTATCGGCGCGTCGTTCCTGGCGATTCTGGTTGGAGAACTCAGCGATACCGCCGTGTACCAGCGCCTGCTCGAGAAAAGCTGGTGGACACGGGTGCTTGCCAGCAACGCCGTCAGCGTGCCCCTGGATTCCATCCTCTTTACGCTGCTGGCCTTTTGGGGCGAGATGAGCCCGCGCGACATCGCCCAGATCATCTTTGCGGACATCCTCGCCAAGTACGCCATCGCCGCCCTGTTCGCCCTCCGGGTACGCCGGGCTGCCCACGCCGCGACCCCATGAGACCGACTGGCTCTGATTCCAGAACATCCGGGAAAGCACCCCAGGGTCTTCCTTCAAAGCCAGTCGGTCTTCTTTGCTGCTCCCTCTGCTTCGCAGCTTTGCAAGTCTGGCCGAGTTCGTCGAGGGCTCACCGCCATTTCGTATGAGCGGGCGCTCCTCCATCAAGACCATCCCCAACGCGCGGCCCCACCTCAGCACGGTCGTCGAACACATTCTTGAGCTGCCCGAGCTGTGTCCGGTGACTCGTAACCCCGCCTCGGGCAGCACGCTCACGCTGCGCTACGTGGCGGGCGAACGGCTGCTGGAGCTCTTTAGCCTCGAGGCCTACATCGACACCTTTGTTGGGCATGCGGTTGTGCGTGACCTGGAGTTTTTGTGCAGACGGCCGCTCAGGACGCGGCGGACGCGCTGGGGACCGAGGTCACGGCGCTGGCCGAGGTGCGCCTGAACGGGCTGCGCCAGAAGCAGCGCGTCACCGTGGTGGCGGTGCCGGATACACACTGACGCCGGGCGCGGGCGAGTACGCTGGTGCATGGCCGACGCTTTTTTCAAGGGATTGGTGCGCTGGGTCGCGCGCTTTCGAGGAGTTGCCGTGTTCCCGCGTGGGGGCTCGTCTCACCGCCGAGACGACGAGGATGACGGCGCGGGAGTGCTTGTTCCCGCCGGTCCGCGGCCTCGGCGCGGCGGTGCCCATGCCCCCTTTCCCCGGACCGAGGAGGAAGACGCCGCTTCTGTCTATAGCCCCAGCAGTCCCCGGTAGGCGGCCACAAGCTCCCCACCCCACAGCAGCGCCGCTACAGCGCCAAGGGCCAGGTAGGGGCCGAACTTGACCCGGTTCTCGCGCCGCAGGGCGAGCTGCGCGAGGCCCAGCACCGCTCCCGCGAAGACGGCGACCACGACCGCGACAAGGAGCCGCTCCCACCCCAGGAAGGCGCCGATCACGGCAGCGAGCTTTACGTCCCCGAAGCCCATCGCAGAGGGGTCAAACGGTGTGTCCTCCTCCGCCTCCGGTGTGCGGCGGAGCCACCAGTACACGCCCGCGACCAGGGCTGCTGCGCCCGCTGCCGTCAGGGCCCCCTGCACCATCAGGATCAGGCCGGGACCGAAGCCCGCGCTTCCGAGCAGCAGGCTGAGCAGAAAGCCACTCAGGGTGAGGCGTTCTGGGACGCGGACCACTCGGCGTGCGGCCACGTTGCCCGCGGCGGACAGCAGCGCCGCACCCAGGCCCCACCACGGCCCCAGCCAGGCGCCCGCCAGCAGGGCAAGGCTGAGCTGCTGGTAGCCGATGGGCTGTTCGGGGTACTGCCGCTCGCGGAAGCGCCGCAACACCCAGGAACCCAGCAGGTCAATGGTGACGAGCAGGCCGGCGCCCAGCAGCGCTCCCTGCAGGGCCTGACCGAAGGTTGGTAAGCCCGTTTCCCCCACAGTGGCCGAATGGAGCCCGGCGAAGGCGAGGCCCAGCGCCACACCCGGCAGGGTCAGTTCGTCGGGGATGGTGGAGGTGTCAAGGTCGATCACGCTCGCCACCAGCAGAAGTGTGAAGAGCAGCATCAGCCCGAGTGTGCCCGCACCAAAGGCCGTGAAGGGAAAGAGGGCGGCAATCGCCGCGTAGCCCAGAGCGGTCAACAGCTCCACCAGCGGATAGCGCGAGTGGATGGGCGCGCGGCAGTAACGGCATTTCCCGCCCAGGCTGAGCCAGGAGCCCAGCGGCACCAGGTCGCGTGGGGCCAGGCGGTGCGCACAGTGGGGGCAGTGGCTGGGCGGAAAAGCGACATTCTCCCCCCGCGGCAGCCGCCAGATCAGCACGTTCGAGAACGACCCCACAAGCAGGCCCAGGACGCCCGCCAGGAGCACGAAGAGAAGGTCGGGGCTCACGGAGGAAGTGTACGCGGCCGCCTCTTACAAGGTCCTGCCCCAAGCGGTTTTTTGACCGTGTACCGACCGCAGGGCCCCAGTGTGAAAAGCGCTCAGACTGTCTGCCAACACTGGACACCTTCTGGGCTTCCTGCCCACTTCGGAGACTCACCATGACCATTCCACCCATCCCGCTGACCACCCCGCCCATTTCCCCCCAGCCGGCGCCGCTGCCGCGCATCATTCAGGGAGGGATGGGCGTGGCCATCTCCAACTGGGTGCTGGCCCAGGCCGTCTCGCGCACCGGACAGCTCGGTGTGGTGTCTGGCACCGGCATTGACAACCTGCTTGTCCGCCGCCTTCAGGACGGTGACCCCGGCGGGCACATTCGCCGCGCGCTCGCCCACTTTCCCGATCAGGAGCGGGCGCGGCGGGTGGTTGACCGCTACTTCCTGGAGGGTGGCCGACCGCCCGGGCAGCCCTACAAGCGAGTGCCGCTGCCCACCCTGACCCGGCAGCAGCCCGCCTGGGAACTCGCCATCCTGGGAAGCTTTGCAGAGGTCTTTTTGGCCCGCGAGGGCCACAGCAACCCGGTTGGCCTGAACCTCCTCACCAAGCTGCAACTGCATACCATGCCCGCCCTGTACGGCGCGATGCTGGCGGGGGTAGACACCGTGATTATGGGGGCCGGGATTCCGCGCGAGATTCCCGGAGTGCTTGACGCCTTTGCCGCGGGTGAACCCGGTACCTTCCGGCTGGACGTGAAGGGCGAGGGGCCGTCTGCCAGCGTGCCTCTGACCCTGGACCCGGCGGACTTCGGTTTCGGCGGCGTGAGCCTGCACCGCCCGAAGTTCTACCCGATCATCTCCTCGCACGTGCTGGCGGGCGTGCTCACACGCAAGGCGACAGGCAGCATTCAGGGCTTCGTGATCGAGGGCCCAACCGCCGGGGGGCATAACGCGCCGCCGCGTGGCCAGGTCACGTACGACGAGACTGGGCAGCCGATCTACACTGAGCGCGACATCGCCAACCTGGAGGAGATGCGCCGCATCGGCCTGCCCTTTTGGCTGGCGGGCGGCAGCGGCTCGCCGGAAGCGCTCCAGGCCGCGCTCGCCGAGGGAGCAGCGGGGATCCAGGTCGGCACCCTCTTTGCCTACTGTCAGGAGAGCGGCCTGCGTCCCGAAACCCGGGACTACGCGCTGGCCGCGGTTCGGGCGGGTGAGGCGAGCGTCTTTACCGACCCCCTCGCCTCGCCGACCGGGTTTCCCTTCAAGGTCGTGCAGCTCTCGGGCACCCTGTCTGAACCGGAGGTGTACGGGGCCCGCACCCGCATCTGCGACATCGGCTACCTGCGCGAGGCGTACTGGGACGGCGAAAAAACCGGCCTGCGCTGCTCGGCCGAGCCGGTCGAGACGTATGTGCAAAAGGGCGGCAAGCTGGAAGACACGGTGGGCCGCAAGTGCCTGTGTAACGCCCTGATGGCCGACGCCGGGTACGCCCAGATTCAGAAGGGCGGTGAGGTAGAGCCCCCCCTGCTGACGAGTGGGGACGACCTGGTGAAACTCGCCGCCTGGAAACCCGGCTACACCGCCGAGGACGTGATTCGTTACCTGCTGGGCGAGGGGTTGCCGAGCTGAAACCCGCTCGCCCTATGCTTCGCTCGGGGTCGGCGCCCCCGCCTAGTGCCGCCCGAAGTGCCCGAGCTGCGGCACGTTGGGCCGCCACTCCGGCCGCGCCACCACCTCACCGTAGAGGTCGTACTCGTCACTGTCCTCGATGCGGGCCTGAACGATGTCACCGGGCCTCACCTGGCCCGCGAACTCGCCCGCGTACAGGTACACCTGCCCGTCGATGCCGGGGGCGTCCCCCTTCGTCCGCCCGATCAGGCGAGTACCGGGGGCGTCTCCCTCGTCGTCATTGAACTCGTCGATGATGACGTCCATCACGCGGCCAACCTTCTCGGCGAGCTTCTCGGCGCTGATTCGCTGGGCGACCGCCATGAAGCGGCTCAAGCGCTCCTGTTTGACCTCCTCGGGCAGCGCGCCGTCAAGGGCGTTCGCGTCCGCCTCCTCCACGTCCGAGTAGGGAAAGGCGCCCACGCGGTCCAGCCGGGCCTCCTCCAGGAAGTCGAGGAGCAGCTGAAAGTCCTCTTCCGTCTCGCCGGGAAAGCCCACGATAAAGGTGGAGCGGATCACGAGGTCCGGGCAGAGTTCGCGCCAGCGCCGAATGGTCTCGAGCTGCTTGCCCGCGCCGGGTCGCCGCATCCGCCTCAGGACGGCGGGCGAGGCATGCTGGAGGGGCACGTCAAGGTAGGGCAGAATCTTGCCCTGGCCCATCAGCTCCACGATCCGCTCGACATGCGGGTAGGGATAGACGTAGTGCATTCGCACCCAGGCCCCCATCTCCCCCAGTTTCTCGGCCAGATCGGTGAGGTGAGCGCGCACCTGACCCCCCTGAAACTCAGACGGGCGGTGGCGGAGGTCTACGCCGTAGGCCGAGGTGTCCTGCGAGATGATCATGATCTCCTTGGTGCCCCCCGCGATCAGGCGATAGGCCTCGTACAGCACCGCTCCCGCGTCGCGGCTGACCTGCCGTCCGCGCAGCTTGGGGATGATGCAAAAGGAGCAGGTGTGGTTACAGCCCTCCGCGATCTTCAGGTAGGCGTAGTGCCGGGGCGTGAGCTTGACGCTCGGCGCGAGGGCGTCCCCCGGGCGCATACCGGGCGCGGCCACCGGAAGAAGCCCGGTGAAGGGATCCATCTCGATAGGCAGCAGCTCGCGCAGGTGGCTCATCACCTCGTCGACAGCTTCCGAGCCGGTGATCGCCGCGACCTTGGGGTGACGCTCCCGAATCTTTTCGGGGCGCTCGCCCAGACAGCCGGTCACAATCACCTTGCCGGTGTGATCGAGCGCCTCGCCAATCGCGCTCAGCGACTCCTCGACCGCCGGGGTGATGAAGCCGCAGGTGTTGACGATCACGGCCTGCGCGTCCTCGTAGCTGGGCGCGACCTCATAGCCCTCGGCCCGCAGCTGGGTAAGGATTCGTTCGCTGTCTACAAGCGCCTTGGGACAGCCCAGGCTGATAAACCCAACTTTGGGGACTGCCACGGTGGGCAGCGGTTCTTTGATCCTCGTCATCGGTATTCCTCCACGCGGACGCGCCGCCGCGTGGGAACACGCCGGGCGCGAGACTCGGCCCAGCAGTGTACAGGGATGGGACGGGGGGAGGATAGGGCGGGCGTCACACCTCCCCGGCTTCCTCCCAGGGGTTGAGCCCACGCCGCGTCAGCAGACCAGAGCGTGTCGCGTTGGGGCCGGGTTTCCCGCTTTGGGGAGGGCGAGTTGATACACTGCTCCCCGTCATGAATGCCAAGGTCATCGTCGTCACATCGGGCAAGGGGGGCGTGGGCAAAACCACGACCACCGCGAACATCGGCGCGGCGCTCGCCAAGCTGGGCGAGAAGGTCGCCGTCATTGACGTCGACGTGGGCCTCAGAAACCTCGACGTGGTGATGGGCCTGGAATCGCGAGTGGTGTTTGACCTGATCGACGTGCTGGAAGGCAAGTGCCGCCTGCCCCAGGCCCTGATTCGCGACAAGCGGGTCGAGAACCTCTACCTGCTTCCGGCCTCCCAGACCCGCGACAAGGAGGCGCTCGACCCCGAGGTGTTCAAGGACGTGGTGCGGCAGCTGCTGGAGGAAGAACGCTTTGACCGGGTCCTGATTGATTCGCCCGCCGGCATCGAGTCGGGCTTTAAAACCGCCGCCGCCCCCGCCCAGGGCGCCCTCGTCGTCGTGAATCCCGAAGTCTCCAGCGTGCGCGACGCCGACCGTATTATCGGGCTGCTCGAGGCGCAGCAGGTGGGCGAAATCCGCCTGATCATCAACCGCTTGCGCCCCAAGATGGTCGCCAGCGGCAACATGCTCTCCGAGGGAGACATCCTCGAGATCCTGGGCGTCAAGCCCATCGGCATCATTCCGGAGGATGACGGCATTCTGGTGAGCACCAATGTGGGTGAGCCCGCCGTGCTGGGCAAGACCAAGGCCGGACAGGCGTTCCTCGACACCGCCCGGCGCCTGCGAGGGGAAGACGTGCCGTATCCCAAGCTCGAAGAAGACCGCGGCTTCTGGGCCATCTGGCGCCGTCTGTTCGGGGGGGCCTGACATGTTTTCGTGGCTGAACAAGCGCCGCAGCAAGGACACCCTCAAAGACCGACTCGAACTGGTGCTGGCCTATGACCGCGCGCAGATTCCGCCCGGCAAAGTGGACGCCCTGCGCAACGACCTGCTGGAGGTTGTCAAGCGCTACTTCCCGGCGGGCAGCAGCAACGTGGAGGTTGAGCAGCGCGGTGATCAGGTGGTCCTGATGGCGAGCATTGCGCTCGACGAGCCGCCGGGAGACGCCCCCCGCCGCGAGCGGTGACGTGCGGTTTGCCGGGGGCTGGGAGAGGGTCCCCGGTCACTGGTTGTGCATCGGGCGGCAGAGCAGGAGGGGCAGCATGAACGAGGGGAAGATGAGCCAGCAGCCACCTCTGGCCGGGAAGGTTGCCCTCGTGACGGGCGCCTCGCGTGGGTTGGGCCGCGCCGCCGCGCTAGAGCTCGCAGCGGCGGGTGCCCACGTGATCGCCACGGCACGCAGCACGCGCGGGCACAGCACGGTCCCGGCGTTGCCCCAGACGACGGTGGATGACACCGCCGACGCTGTCCGCGCCGCGGGTGGTCAGGCCACGCCCCTGAAGTGCGACCACACCGACCCCGCACAGGTCGAGGCCGTCATCCGGCACATCGCGGACACGTATGGGCGACTGGACGTGCTGGTGAACAACGCCTGGGGGGCGCACGAGGGGGGAGCCGGGGCGGGCGGCGGGGTAGAAGTCTGGGACGAACCCCTAGAGCAGTTGCGGAACATGCTGCTTGTCGGGGCCTACAGCGATTACGTCACCAGCCTGCTGGCGCTGAAATACCTGATGGGGAAGCGGGGGCGCGGCCTGATCGTCTCCACCACTTGGCACACCGACGAGCCGCCGGGCTGGCTGCTCTACGAGGTGAGCAAGGCGGCCAAGAACCGCCTGGTCTACGCGTTGGGCCACAAGCTGCGGGACACCGGGATCAGCGTGGTGGGCGTTGCGCCCGGCTGGATGCGGACGGAACTGATGCTCCAGCACCACACCCCGGAGGAACTGGCCGGGCAGACCGAGACCCCCCACTACGCCGCGCGGGGCATCGTGGCCCTGGCCGCTGACCCGGACGTTTCCCGGCATACCGGACGCATCCTAGACGTGGGCGAGCTGGCCGACCTGTACAGCGTGACTGACCTGGACGGCACGCAGCCACACTGGTACGCGGAGCAGCGGCGGAAAAGGTTGGTGGAATGACCCCCCTTAACTCCGCCTCAATCTGCCCGCCTTCCCTGCTTTGAGAGTTAAAGTACTGGGCATGGAATACCGCAATCTCGGCAGAAGCGGCCTCAAGGTCTCGGAAGTGGCGCTGGGGGGCTGGGTGACTTTTGGGCACTCGGTGAACGACCAGCAGATGGTGCGGGATATCGTCCTCAAGGCCTACGAGGAAGGCGTGAACTTCTTCGACCAGGCGGATGTGTACGCGCGGGGCCGCAGCGAGGAGATGATGGGGGCGGTGCTGCGTGAGCTTCCCCGGCACACGCTCGTGATCTCCTCCAAGGTCTACTGGCCGATGAGTGACGACGTGAACGACCGCGGCCTCTCGCGCAAGCACGTGCTCGAGAGCATCAACGGGAGCCTTAGGCGCCTGGGTACCGACTACGTCGACATCTACTTTGCCCACCGCTACGACGAGAACGTGCCCATGGATGAGATCGTGCTGGCCTTTGACCAGGTGATTCGTGACGGCAAGGCCCTGTACTGGGGGACCTCGATGTGGCCGGCGGCACGCATCGCCCAGGCGGTGGAGTTTGCCCGGGCGCACGGTCTGCACGCGCCCGTTACCGAGCAGCCCGAGTACTCCATGCTGCGCCGGGACCGGGTGGAACAGGAGATCTTGCCCTACACCGAGCGCGCTGGCGTCGGCCTGGTGGTGTGGAGCCCTCTGGCGATGGGCCTGCTGACCGGCAAGTACGACGAGGGCCGCCCCGAAGGCGCGCGCCTCACCGAGAACGAGAACTGGGGCCAGAACTTCCTCACCGAGGCGAACATCCAAAAGGTCCGCGACCTGAAACCCATCGCGGACGAGCTGGGCCTCACCCGTGCGCAGCTCGCCGTAGCCTGGATTCTGCGGCAAAAGGGCGTCAGCTCCGTGATTACCGGCGCGACGAAGGTGGGGCAGATCGAGGACACCGTGAAGGCGGCGGGCGTGAAGCTGTCCGAGGACGTGTTGCACCGGATTGACGAGATCCTGACGCGTTAAGCCGCAGCAGAATGCCGAGAGCCGGAGCCGCCGCTTCGGCTCTGTTGGTAGGGGTCGCCGGGTTCCGCTTTACGGGGCTGTGCAGCCCGGTCCCGGAACGCGAACCGGTGGAGACACCCGGTTGCGCCCAGCCTGCTTGGCCTGGTAGAGCTGTTCGTCGGCCTGTTCCAAGGCCGCGCGGAAGGCCGCCTCTTCTGCTTCTGCGGCAAGGGCGTAGCCGGCGCTGACCGTGAGCCGCAGGCCGCAGGGCAGGTCAGGCCAGGTGTGGCTGGCCACGGCTTTGCGCAGGCGCTCGACCAGCGCGGGGGCCTGGGCGGGATCTACCCCGGGCAGCACCAGCAGGAATTCCTCGCCGCCGTGGCGGGAAAGCAGGCTGCCAGCGGGCAGGTGGGCGCTGAGGCGCGCCGCCACCGCCTGGAGGGCCACGTCGCCCACCATGTGGGAGTGCTGATCGTTGACGGCCTTGAAGTGGTCGATATCGAACAGGGCCACCAGCAGCGGTCCCGATTGGCCCTCCAGCTGCGCTACGGCGTCTCGCAAGCCCCGGCGGTTCAGCAGGCCGGTGAGGGGGTCCTGGCGCGCCTGGGCTTCGGCGCGGCGCACGCTCTCCTGCCAGGTATTCGCCTCGGCGCGGGCCAGACGCAGTTCGCGGCTCAGGTCGTCGTTGCGCTGCTCGATGTGCGCGAGTTGGGCCAGGGCCTGCTGCGCGCTCGCGAGGGCCTCACGGCAGGTGGCCAGTGCAGCGGCCAGATCGCCTTCCTGCTCGTAGAGACGGGTCAAGGCTTCCAAGACCGCCTGGCTCTCGCGGTGGCGGCCCTGTTGGCGGGCGAGGTCCAGCGCGACGCGGTACTGCTGGTGGGCCTGCAGAAGCTGCCCGGTCGCCTCGCTGACTTCCGCCAGGGTTAGGTGAGCGTCCAGATACACCCGCTGTCCCACCTCGTGGTGGTGGTCGAGGGAGGCCTGCGCGTGCCGCTGCGCCCGCTCCAAATCGCCCTCCAGCAGCGCGAGCCGAGCAGCGTGCGCCTCGGTGGTGAGGGCGAGCAGGCGGTCAGGAAAGCGTGCGAGCGCCGCGCGGGTTGCCTCGATGGCCGCTGCGGTACGAGCACGGGCCTCGGCTTCTGCGTCCGGGCGTCCGCGTTCACGGGCCCGCCGCGCGAGATTGAGGTAGATGTGGGCGCGGTTCTCGTGGAGGTAGGGCCGGACGGCCAGCTGCTCCTCTTCGGGCAGCGAGAAAAGCAGCTCTTCGAGCAGATTGAGCTGGTGTAGAGCATCGGCGTGGTGGCCCGAGAGGTTGGCCAGGTACGCGAGGTTGATGTGGGCATTGACCTGGTCCATCACGTCACCGCTCGCCTGGCCGAGGGCTTGGGCGTCCAGCAGGTCTCGCCGCGCCCCCGTGACGTCTCCGGCGGTGAGCCGGGCGACGGCCCGCGTGTTTCTCACCTGTGCCTCCAGGTGGTGCAGGGCGTGCTCTTGCGCGAGGTCCAGCGCGAGTGCGAGGTGCTCAAACGCCTGCTCCTGCTTTCCCTGGGTGACCTCAATGGAGGCCAGCCCCGCCAGGGCCACGACCGTCGCGTCGGGGGTACCCGCGCTCAGCGCCCAGTCCAGGGCCGCCTGCGCCAGGGGCAGCGCCGTCCTGAGCGAATGGTTGCGGTAGTGCCGAGCCAGCGCGAGGTAGGCCGCCGAGCGCGGCGCTCCCGGTGCCGCATGGGCCAGGGCGTCACGCAGATGGGGTGGAGCGTCGGGCGGCAAGGGCACCGGCTCCACAGGCCGATTCACTTTCATGTAGAGTATTTTGTTCAACGGACCCTTGCCGAACTATCACCCCGCCTTGACGTTTCGGGGGGAGTTGCGCTGGTCTCTTCGGCCCGGGTGCACGAGAGGCTCCATCTTTAGAAGCATGTCCGCCGCGACCGGGCCCTCTATGCTGACCGGGTGGCAGCCATCGAGACGCAGGACGTACGCAAGGTCTACCGGGGACGAGCGGTCGTTGATGGCCTCACCCTCCGGGTCGAGGAGGGAGAGGTGTTCGGGTTTCTGGGGCCAAACGGAGCAGGCAAGAGTACCACCGTCAAGATGCTGCTGGGCCTGGTGCATCCCAGCAGCGGCGCGCTGCGGGTGCTCGGCGGCTCACCGCAGGATCCCGCCGTGCGCGCTCGCCTGGGCTTTTTGCCCGAGCAGTTCCGCTTCCAGACCTGGATGACGGGCGAAGAGTTCCTGCGGTTTCACGGGCGCCTGGCAGGCCTTGCGGCGCAGGAGCTGCGAACGCGAGTTCCCGAGGTGCTGGACCTGGTGGGTCTCGGCGGGCGGGGGGGGGAGACGCTGGGCGGCTACTCGAAGGGGATGCTGCAGCGCATCGGGCTGGCCGGAGCTCTGCTGGCGCGTCCCCGCCTGGTGTTTCTGGATGAGCCGACCAGTGCGCTCGACCCCATCGGGCGCGTGGAGGTGCGGGGAATCATCGAGCGGCTGCGCGGGGAGGGCGTGGCCGTCTTTCTCAATTCCCACCTGCTCTCGGAGGTGGAACAGGTCTGTGACCGGGTGGCTTTCGTGAAGGCAGGACGGGTGCTCACGCAGGGGAGCCTCCGGGACCTGATGGGCGGCGCGCTGCCGGTGGAGCTGCGGGTAGACCGGCTGCCTCCCGACCTCCTCGCCACCCTGGCCCGCCTCGGAGAGCTGCGCCACACCGAAACGAACCGCCCCGGACGCGCTGAGGCGACCCTATGGCTGGCCAACGAGGACGACCTTCCTGCCCTGGCCGCCGCTGTGCACGCGCACGGGGTTCGGCTCTATGCCCTCATCCCGCGCCGCCCGGACCTCGAAACGCTGTTTCTGGAGCTGATCGAGGAGACGCCCGAAGCCCCACGGCCCCAGGAGGCCGCTCGTGCGTAACGTCCTGTTGCTGGCGGAACTCTCCCTGCGTGAGGCGGTGCGCAAGCGGCTGGTGCTCGTGCTGCTGCTGCTGACCGCGGCGTTTTTGGGGTTTTACCTGTACGGCGTGTATCGCCTGGAACTCAGCCTCGACCAGCGGGCACTGGACGCCGGTCTGGACGAGCGCAGCCGAACGGGCGTGGCCAACCTCCCTGTGATGTACGCGGCGATGTTCGGCATGTACCTGGTCTATTTCCTGGGCGTGCTGATGGCGGTGCTGTCCAGCGTGGGGGCGATCAGCGGTGACGTCGAGAGCGGTGTGATGCAGTCTGTGGTGGCCCGCCCCATCAGCCGCGCGCAGCTCGTGCTGGGGCGCTGGTTGGGGTTCACGGCTGTGAACGTCTGCTACGTGGCGCTGGTGGGTGCGGCGCTGCTCGCAGGCGTCTGGGCGATCACGGGCTTTCTACCCCCTGCGCCCGTACCCGCCCTGGCCCTGATTCTGCTGGCGATCACGCTGGTCACGGCCCTCACCGTGCTGGGCAGCACCCTCCTCACCACGCTGGCCAACGGCATTGGCGTGTTCGTGCTGTACAGCGTGGGATTTGCAGGCGGCATCCTAGGGGCTTTGGGCAGCATCGCCGCTACGCCCACCCTGAGCACCCTGGCCAAGGTCGCCAACACACTGATGCCCACCAACGCCCTATGGTTGGGCGCGAGTTATTACCTGCAACCGGAGATCGTGCGGCAGTTCGGTGAGATGACGCGCGAGGCGAACCCCTTTTGGGGCAGCGGGCCCGTAGCGCCGGGGCTGGTCCTCTGGGCCGCTGCCTATGCGCTGCTGGCGGTGCTGGTGGCGATGTGGCAATTCAGCCGCCGCGACCTATAAGGTCGGGGAAAGGCGGCGCGGGCCTCTACAGCTCGCGGGAGTCTTCGTGTGGCGGGGGAACAGCCGCAGGCGTGTTCGGTTCAGAAGTGGGGGAGAGGGGAACCGTTCGGGGCGGATCCGCCGCAGGGAGGGCGGCGCTGTCCCGAGCCCGTTCGGTTTCCTCTGTCCGGGCGGAGGAGAGCTCCTCTATCAGGCGCTCACGAGCCTGGATTTCCTCGTCGACCCGGCGGATCTCTTCGCGGAGGCCGCCCAGCACCTCGGGATCAGCGCCCGCGTGGTAGGAGCGGCCCAGCCGGGCATAGAGGGTGTCGAGTTCCCGGGTGAGCTGAAACACCTCCACGCGCAGCCGTGCGGTCTGCGCCACCTCCTCGCCCCGGCGCTGAACCCGCTCGGCCCCGCGCCGCACGCGGTTCAGGATGTCATCCAGCATGAAGTGATTCTCGCGCCGGGGTGCGTGGGGCGGGTGAGGGGGGCTTTAAGGGAGACGGAGGGCACAAGGCTTGCCCCCCATGCTTGGGCGCGGCAGACTAAAAGCAACGTGAACGCCGCCGAGACTCGCGCCCTGTTGGGGGCGCTCAACGCCGCCCTGGCCCGCGGACAGCGTGCGGCCGTCGCCAGCGTGGTCGGCGTGCGGGGCAGCGCCTATCGCCGCGAGGGCACCCGAATGCTGGTGCTGGAGGACGGGGCGCAGGTGTGCATGCTGTCGGGGGGCTGTCTGGAAGCTGAGGTGGTGGAGGTCGCCCTGGAGGTGATTCGCACGGGTCGCCCGGTGTTGACCCACTACGACCTTTCCGAGGACGCGACCTGGGGTCTGGGGATCGGGTGTGGGGGCAGCGTGGACGTGTGGGTAGAGCGGGTGGACGCGACCGATCCGGTCACTGCGGCGTGGCTCGCTGCACTGGACAGGGAGCAGGCCGCCGCGCTGGCTGTCCCGCTGGATGGCGGAGGGCGCCTGTTCGTCACGCCCGCCGGTGGGGTGACGGGGCAGCTACCGGACCCGGCGCTCCACGCCTTTGCCGTGGAGGCGGCTCGGTCCCGGCTGGGGCTGCGCGAGCCGCGCGCGGCCACCCTCGCCGCGCCGGACGGCACGCCGGTCTTTGTCGATGTCAATGTCCCCCCGCCGCAGCTCGTGCTGTATGGCGCGGGGCACGACGCGGTCCCTCTTGCGGCGCAGGCGTACGCCCTGGGGTACAACGTGCACGTGATTGACCCCCGGCCCGCCTACCTCACGTCCGCTCGTTTCCCCGGCGCGACGCTGCATAACCTCGCCCCCGAGGACCTGCACCGCTTCACGCCGGGAGAGCGGGCCCACCTGATCGTGATGAACCACCACCTCGACCGCGACCGCGTCTGCCTCGCGCATGCCCTGCGGTCGGGGGCGGATTACGTGGGTGTGCTTGGTCCCCGTTCCCGCGCCGAGGACCTGCTGCGTGCCCTGGCGGAGGAGGGCGTCACCTTGACGCCGGAGCAGCTTGCGCGCCTGCGCTCGCCGATCGGCCTGCGCCTGGGTGCAGAGGCCCCCGAGGAGGTGGCCTTGAGCATCCTCGCGGAACTGATGGCCTGGCGGCGCGGGTACGACGGCGGTTTTCTGAGCGGGCACACCGGCCGTATCCACGACGCGGTGACGCATGCTCCTTTTTCGCTGTCCTGAGGCTACCCTGGGCAGATGCAAGAGTCGTCTCCTCCCGTTGTCCGGCCCCTGTGGGTGGCGTTGGGGTTTGTGCTGACCGGCCTGGGCGTTCTGGGGCTGATCCTGCCTGGTCTGCCCGGTACCGTCTGGTTCGTGTTGGCCGCCGGTGCTTTTGCGCGGGGGAACCCGAAGTGGGAAGCGTGGCTGCTGTCGCGCCCGGTGGTGGGCCAGCTCGTGCGCGACTACCGTGAGGGGCGCGGCATGCCGCTGCGGGCCAAGTGGATCGCCTGCACCTGCATCGCGCTGGCGGTTGCCGTGAGCCTGCCGCGCATTCCCGTCCTGTTTGGCCAGCTTGCCTGGAGCCTGGTGGGCCTCGCGGGCATCCTCTTCATCACCCTGCGGGTCCCCACCCGCCGCCCGTGATCCTGACGATGCGCCAGCGGCTGCTGCTGGCCGCCGCGGTTGGCCTGGGAGCGCTGCTCACCCACGTGCGTACTCGGCAGAACGAGGGCCGCTACCCGCCGCACGGACGAATCCTGCGCCTCCCGGATGGCCCCACGCACGTGATCGAGGGGGGCTCCCCCGGTGGGCCTCCCCTGGTGCTGATCCACGGCAGCGACGGGGTAGCTCTGGACTGGCCCATCTCGCCCCTGTGGGCTCACCTCAGCGGGCACACACGCCTGATCGCGCCCGACCGGCCCGGCCACGGCCACACCCCCGCTCCCGCTGGTTCGCCCGTGACCGTGGAGGTGAATGTGCGGCGGCTACGGCAGGTCTTGGACGCGCTGGCCAGTGGGGAACCCGTCACACTGCTGGGCCATTCCTACGGGGCGGCGGTCGCGCTCGCCTTTGCGGCCGCGCATCCGGAGCGCGTGCGGGCGCTGGTCCTGATTGCACCCACCGCGTTTCCTGCTCCGGGCCTGACCCGGCCACTCGCCTACGTGCCGCTGGTGCCGGTGCTGGAAACGCTGCTCACGCGGGTGCTGCTGCTGCCGCTGGGCCGCCTGGTCGCACGGATCGAAGGTGCCCGCGCCTTCTATCCCCAGCCCGTTCCCCCCGCCTGGCACGCGATGATGCTGGCCTTTTCGCGCCGCCGTGCGCAGGTGCACGCCCTGGCCTGGGAGAACCGTACGCTTCCCCGGGAACTCGCTCGGCTGGTGCCCGCCTACTCCGGGCTCAGGGTGCCCGCCGTCATCCTGGCAGGTGTGCATGACCGCCTGGCCCCGGTCCAGGTCCATGCCGTTCCCCTGGCGGCGGCCCTTCCGCAGGCCGAGCTGCGTCTTTTGCCGGACGGCGGTCATCAGCTGCACTGGACGCATCCGAAAGAGGTGGTGCGGGGAGTAGATGCCCTGCTGGACGAGAGCCTGTTCGAGCTTCCACTTGTCTCCCCGCCCGCCCGCTAGACTCCGCCCATGCTGAGAGGGGTGCTGGAGCGGCTGGGCGAGTACGGGAATCCTGTGCCGCGCTACACGGCGCCGCGTTGCCTGCTTGAACGGCAGGCGGTGGGGGGCTGTGACGCCTGCCACGCCACCTGTCCGCATCAGGCGATCACCCTCGGTCCCCTGGGACAGAGCGTCGAGATCGATCCCCAGGCCTGCACGGGCTGCGGTCTGTGTGTGCAGGTCTGCCCCTCCGGCGCGCTGGAGTACGACCTCACCGCCTCCCTGCAGAGCGTGCGCGACGCGGGGCAGAGCGGGGAAGGCGCGGCCAGCCTCGCCTGCTCGCAAAGCGGCGCGGGGGGTCCAACCCTTCCCTGTCTGGGCCGGGTCACACCTGCCCTGGTGTCCGCAGCGGGGGCATGGGGCATCCCCCTTACCCTGCTGCACGGGGAGTGTGCGGGGTGTTCGGTGGGGGCGCCCGATGTGCCCGAGCGGGTGCGGCGCGTGGTGGAGGAGGCGCAGGAGCTTCGGGCCGCCACGGGGCAGCCCGCCCAGGTCAACGTGCGTCCTGCCACGCCGGAAGACCGCCAGCAAGCAGGGCGCGTCTCGCGCCGCGGGGCCTTCGCCCAGCTTCTGCGGGCAGGGCGGCAGCAGGTCGCCCAAGCCCTGCCCGAGCGGCCCCTGCCCTTTGTGGACTGGAGTGATCCCGAGAAGCGCGTGCCCGAGGAATGGCGCTGGCGGGTCCGCACCCTCACGCCCGCGCCGCCCCCGGAGGCGGGGGTTCACTGGCCTGCCCCTCTGGTGGACGACAGCTGCATCGACTGTCCCGTCTGCTCGAACGTGTGCCCCACCGAAGCGATCACCCGTGAACGCAAGCCGGAAGGCGGCGTGAGGCTCCTCCTGAACCTCTCGGCCTGCACGAGTTGCCTGGCCTGCGTCCGCTCCTGTCCGCCCCAGGCGATGCACCCGCAGGAAGAATGGTTGCCCGCCGCTTTTCAGGCGCTCGTCCTGCTGCGGGACAGTGACAGCGTGATGTAGGCAGGAAGAAGGCCAACTCCAGCGTGCGAGGCGCTCGAAACGCCCCAGGTTCAGCCCGCCTGATCTCCGGTCCCTGCTCCCAATGTAGAGCGTGCTGCCCCTTCCCCGCCCGCACCGCTCTACACTGGGGGGCGTGTTTTCCCCCCGCTCCCCCTACGCCCGTCTGGAGGGATTCCTGCGCGATATCCTGGGGGGTGGCGCGGTCCTGCTGCACGAGGAGGCAGCGGCTGCGGCCCGTACGCTGAAGGTGGAAGAACTGGGCTGGTCCCCGGCGGTGGCCCGCGGCTTCGGGTTCCCAGAAGTCTTTAGCCACCAGGCGGAGACGTACCGGCTGATGCGTGACGGTCAGCACGTTATCCTGACCACCCCGACCGCCAGCGGCAAGACGGGGGCCTTTTTTCCGGCGGTCTTCGAGCGGCTGGAACGTGATCCGGGGGCGACGGCCCTCTTCATCTATCCCCTGGTAGCGCTGGGGCAGGACCAGCGCGACAAGTTGAGTGCCTTTTGCGGGCGCGGCGGCTTCGCCTGGGAGATCGGAGCCTTTCAGGGAGGAGCGCAGCCGAACGAGGTGTTTCGCGAGAACGTGCGGATGGTGACGGCCACGCCCGACAAGCTGCACTGGGCCCTCACCCAGCCTCGCGTACGGGACTTTCTGCGGCGGCTCGCCTTTGTCGTGCTCGACGAGGCGCACACCTACCGGGGCGGGTTTGGCTCCGAGGTCGCGGGGATGCTGCGGCGGTTGCTGGGGCTCTCCCGGGCGCTGGGGGCAAACCCTCAGGTGGTGCTCTCCACCGCCACCATCGGCAACCCGGCCGAATTCGCGCGGGAACTGGTGGGCGTAGAGGCCGCGCAGGTCAGCGAGTCGGGCGCCGCCCGGCACGGCAAACGCTACTACCTCGCGGATCACCGCGGGCAGCCGCGCCGCTTCTGGGACGCGGTGGTGAGTGCCAGCGTTGAGCGTGGCCTCAAGGTGCTGGCTTTTTTCCGTGGCCGTTCGCGGGCCGCGCGGCTGTACTCCACCTACCGGGCGCAGGCCCCGTTTCGCAACCACGTTCACCTCTACATGGCGGGAACCTCCGACCGCGAGGGCCGCCTCACCGAGTTCCGCCGGGCGAAAAGCGGGGTGATGTTCGCCACGAACGCGCTCGAAGCCGGGGTGGATATCGGTGACCTGGAAGTGGTGATCATTGACGGCTATCCCGGGTCGCGGATGGCCTTTCGGCAGATGGCGGGCCGTGCGGGGCGAGTGGCGCCGGGATTGGTGCTCTACCTCCCCGCCCTCAACGAGCAGGGGGTCCCGCAGCCTGTAGACGCCTTTTACTCCAACGCCGAGAACTTTCGCGAGCTTGTCACCGGCCCTATCGAAAAGGCCGTGGTGGAGGCTGAAAACCCCTACCTTGCGCCCCGTCACCGCGCTCGGGCGAACGAGGAGTTTCGGGCCGCGGGGCTTCCTGCCGAGCTGACCCCTGGCCCGAGCTACTGGAATCTGCGCGGCGAGGGGAGTGCCAAGTTCGCGGTGGTGGAGGAGGCCGAGTGGGTACAGAAAGGCATCCGCGCCTGCGACGCGCCCCTTGAGTCTCCCAGCCAGCACTACGCCCTGACCGAGAAGCATGAGGGGGCAATCTTTACGCTGGACGGGCAGGGCTACAAGGTGACGCGCTGGGAGGAACACCCTGCCGGAACGGCGATTCTGGTGCAGAGGTTCGATGCGGCCAACCTCTTTACGCGCGGCCTGTACAGCATCGAGGTCAACCCGGTGAAGATGGGCGAGTGGGTGCGGCGCGGACCCCTGGCCTACCGCCATGGTGAGGTTGTCATTCGCCGCCGTTACACCGGCTACATGATGATGCGCCAGGTCTTCGAACGCGTCTGCACCGGCTGTGACCGTGAGCCTGACCCGACCGAGCGCGTCTGCCGGGCCTGCGGGGGCCGAATCCAGGACCGCATGCAGGACCACAAGCTCTCTGAGCACCTCTACGAGGAACCGCTCGAGCTCCCGCCCTTTCGCACCTCTGCGCTGGAGATCGGTGTAGACGCCCGCGCCACCGAACAGCCCACAGCCGTCGCCCATACCCTCAAGCACCTGCTGCAAAAGCTCACGCCCGAGCGGGTGGCCTGCGATGAGAACGACCTGGCCGGGGCCTTTCGGGCAGACCGCGACAACTACTTCTTTCTGTATGACGACTGGCTGGGCGGCCTGGGCGTTTCCCGGCGCGCCTTTGAGAATATGAACGACCTGTTGCGCCGGGCGCTGGACCTGACGGCCAAGACGTGCTGCAAGGAGGCGCACGGCTGCTACGAGTGCATCGCCGTCAGCCGCTGCTACGCCCCCTTTTTGAGCAGTGGCGAGCGGCGGCCGACCGACAAGCACGCCACCCGCGCCTTTCTGGAAGCCCTGCTGGGTGTGGAGAGCGCGTCCCCGCCCGAACCCGAAGCCCCCCTGCCCGAGCGTCCCGCTCTGCCCCCCTCCTGGCCGCTACAAGCCCGCGAACTGCTCGACCTGTACGGCCTCAGCCTGCCCGAGGTCAGCGCCCGCTTGGGCATCCCCAGCCGTGAGCTGCAGCGCGCGGTCAGCACCACCGGTCCCCTGCGGCTCCGCCACGCCAAGTTCGGTGAAGGCGTCTTTCTCCAGGGGTTCTATCAGGGTGAGCGGCGCGAGGTGCTGGTGTACTTTCCCGGCGTAGGCCAGAAGCGGTTGCTGCTGAAGTACGCGGGCCTGACCGTGCTTGAGCCAGAAAGCCGCGCTGCCGTGCCGGGCAGTTGACCCTTCCTGCGGCACGCGGCTATACTTCGCAGGCCTGCGCCATTGGGGCATGGTGTAATGGCAGCACAGCAGTCTTTGGAACTGTTAGTCAAGGTTCGAGTCCTTGTGCCCCAGCCATACAGCGTCAGCGGAGGCGGAACGGGAAAGGTTCCGCCTCCGCTTGTTGCTGCCCGTATGAGGGTTCATCCTGCTCCCGCTCACGTTCCGTCAGCTGCGCTTCACCCGGCGTCAGACGGGCGGGCCTAGGCTGAAGCCAGCAGTGACGCCGGTTTGTCCGTGCCTAGACGCTTCTGGCTTGCCGGTGCTTCCGCTGAAGGAGACGCCATGAAGAAGCCCGCCATCCTGCTCGCCCTGACCGCTTCCCTGATTGCTCCCCTGGCGACGCCTGCCCTGGCTGCCCCCAAGCTCAGCGCCCAAAGCATCATCGTGAACCCTGTGCCCACCGCCTTGTCCGCACGGGTGTGGGTCGACCGCGACCCCAGCGGCACGCGCACGCCGAACTACCGCATCGGCGACCGCATTCGCGTGTCGGTCTCTGTCAACGAGGATGCCTACGTGTACCTCTTCAGCGTGAGCCCGGACGGTACGGTGGATCAGATTCTTCCCAACTCCCTCAGCAGCGGCGGCAATTTCCTGCGTAAGGGTGAGGTGCGGATCTTCCCCTCTGCCCGTGACAACTTCGTCTTTCATGTGGGCGGTCCCGCCGGGCTGAACAAGGTGCTTGTCGTTGCCAGCCGCCGCCCGCTTGACCTTTCCGAGCTCAGCTCCTTCAAGGCGGGTGAGCCCTTCGCGCAGGTGAACGTCAAGGGCAGTCAGCAGCTCGCCCAGGCGCTTAGCATCGTCGTGAACCCGGTTGATCAACCCATTCCTCAGCAGGACTGGGTGAGTGACACCGCGTTCTTCAACGCCACCTACTGAGCCTTCGTGGTCTACCAAGCGGGCATCCCCACTGGGATGCTCGTTTTGGGCAGGTGCCGTCCAGCGAGGATGCAAGACCCCCTCATGGGGACCGGGTCAGCACGTAAAAGGCCCGGTCGCCCTCCCGTGCGAAGTCGGTGACGGCGTAGCCGCGGCCCAGGTACGTGCCCAGCGCCTCTCGCAGGGCATAGCGCCACTTCAGCCGGTCCTCCTCTGAGAGCTGCTCGGCCTGGGTGGGTACCTCCGCCAGCAGCTTGGGGGCTTCCTGGGCGAGGGTGACCGGGCCGGGCGCGGTGCCCGCCGCTTCCAGCACCCGCTCCCCCTGTGGCGGCGGGGCGGGGCGCTCGGCGTGGGGCCGCGTCAAGTCCCACTCGATCATCAGGCGGTCAGCAGGAAAGGCCCTCTCGCGCGACGGGCCCAGGGCATACCACTCGGGGTGGTAACTCACCGCCCGCGCTCCCAGCTTGCCCAGGTTGAGTCGGGCATTGCGCGCGACGAGGGGGTCAAAGGTCCAGGTCATGCGCGTCAGGCCCTGCGCGAGGGCCCGCGCCCGCTGCGCGAGCTTGAGCGCCACCGCCGCTCCACACCCGCGCCAGTCGGGATGCACCGCCAGCAGGTGCGAGTGATGCCAGAGCTGTCCTCCCCGCAGGGCCGGGAAGCCGTAGGCCAGACCAAAGGGACGTTGCGGGTCGTCCAGGGGATAGGCCGCCAACACCACCGCGCCGGTATGGGCCCCGATGCGGAACATGGTGGCCGGCAGGACTTCCCGGTCACTGTAGCCCCAGGCCTGCACCTGTACGTCCTCCAGCGCGCGCATCGCCCAGGGGTCCGTGACGTCCCGGATCACAAAGGACCGGCGGTCTTGCTCGTTCAAGCCCGGTACTCCTCTTGCAACTCTGCTCTCCGCCCCACAAAGTCCCGGTTGAGCGTGACCCCAATGCCCGGCCCTGGGGGCACCGGCATGACGCCGTCCGTCGCCTCCAGCGGCTCGTTGACCACGTCCGTCTCCCAGTAGCGGCTGGCACTGCTGGTATCGCCGGGTAGGGTAAACCCCGGCAGTGTCGAGAGATGGATGTTGTGGGCGCGGCCCACGCCGCTTTCCAGCATGCCGCCGCACCACACCGGGGCGCC
>NZ_JQNI01000002.1:1400000-1455000 GCF_000745175.1 Deinococcus sp. YIM 77859 | reverse complement strand
TGACGCTATCCGTGAGGAGGTGACCGGCGAACGGCATCAGCTGATCGAGGTGTTGGCCGACCGCATCGCTCGCCGTCTGCTGCGTGACCATCCCCGACTGGAAACTGTCACCGTGCGTGTTCATAAGCCCTTTGCGCCGCTGCCGGGCGTGTTCCGCGACGTATACGCCGAATTGACTCTGCGGCAGGGGGAATGAGCGAGGCGGCCTTTATCGCGTTGGGCGCCAACCTGGGTGAGCCCCTGGCGACGCTCCACCGCGCGCGCGAGCACCTAGCGTCATTGGGGACCCTGACCGGCACGAGTGCGCTTTACCGAACTGTGCCGGTCGGCGGTCCTCCGGGACAACCCGACTATCTCAACGCAGCTGTGCGGCTGCAGACTGAGCTTTCTCCGCAAGAGCTGCTTGCCGCGCTGCACCGCATCGAGGCGCAGGCTGGGCGCGTTCGCCGGGAGCGCTGGGCAGCGCGCACGCTCGATCTCGACCTGATTCTGTACGGGGCGCAGGTCTGCGATACCCCAGGGCTCACGCTGCCCCATCCCCGCGCCTGGGAGCGCGCTTTTGTGCTGGCCCCGCTGGCGGACCTCAGTCCCGCGCTGGTGCACCCCTTAACTGGAGAGACGGTCGCTGGAGCCCTGGCCCGCCTCGGTCTCGCCGGCGTCACACGCGAGGTTGCGGAGTGGTAGTGTCCTCTCTCCAGGCTGCTCGGGGTATCCTGGCTTGACATGAGCGAGTTGACCTCTTCCAAACGTCACGGCGGCCTGGGCCGTACCCTGCTGTGGGTCGCTATCCTGCTGAGCCTGCTGCTGCTGGGCTTCGTGACTGCGCTGACCGTACGGGCCAATCCCTACTACAGTGACCCCGCTGCGAATGGCATCAGCAAGTTCAAGTTCCTAGAAGCCTGCAAGGAAGGGCTCCACGAGGCCCAGCAGCTCACCACCCTCAAGACTGTTCTCCAGCAGGCCGGACAGCTGCAGCCCAACCAGAACCTGGTGGCCGAACTTGCCGCCGAACCGGCCGAGCGGGTGCGCAGTATCCAGACAGTCCCCGGTGGGGGTTGGACCCTGACCACACCCGCCGATATCCGCATCGCGGGACAAAGTGCCCCCTTGGGTCAGCTGCCCGTCGTCTGCACCCACGACAAGGCCCAGGGCCGCACCGACGTGCAGCTGCAACTGCCGGGCGGGCTGTAAGGCCCCTACAGCACGGCGTTCAGACCACTGAGGCACTCCTCTGCGATCGCGCGGGCGAGGGGGTCACGAGTGGAGCGGGCGTAGCTCACGCCCAGGTGCAGGTGGCGCTGCCCGGTTTCCGCTCCCACCAGCGCGAGTGTCTGGTAAAAGGCGAGGTGCGTGTGGGCCAGCAGCACGTCGCGCGTGCGCTCGGGCGGGAGGGTGCGCAGCAGGCTCAGGGCCTCTTCGTAGGCCTCGAGCGCCCGCTCCTGATCCCCCTCGACGGCCCACTCACGACCCAGTTGCAGGTGGCGGGCGGCAGTCAGGTAGGCGGGCCTCATGAACAGGATTCTAGCGTTGCAGGCCGCCTGCCTCGCCTTCCCCGCCCAAAGTGGTCAGGGGAGCGCCGTGCAGCCGGCCCGCGCTGGGTCCTTTACTCGCGCCGGGGTGGACGCGGCCCGCGGTCACCACCCCCGCGGGCGGGGCGGGGCTCGCGGGGAGCGATCTTGCCCTCAAGTTCCGGGCGGATCAGGTCGATTTTGCCACGTTCGTCGATGTTGGCGATTTTCACCCGCAGCTTGTCACCCACCTTGAGAACGTCCTCAACGGCGTTGACGCGCTCTTCGCTGAGCTGAGAGATGTGCAGCATGCCGTCTTGGCCGGGGAACAGGTTGACAAAGGCGCCAAAAGGAGCCGTCTTGACGACGGTGCCCTCGTACTCCTCGCCCACCCGCGCCTCCTTCGTGAGGCCCTCGATTTTCTGCCGCACCGCCTCGGCGGCTCCGCCGTCCGCACTGAAGACGCGGATGGTACCGTCCTCCTCGATGGTCACCTGCGCCCCCATGGCTTCGAGTTCGCGCACCTGCTTGCCCCCGGGCCCGATCACCTTGCCGATCAGTTCGGGATTGATCTTGAGGGTGAGGATGCGCGGCGCGGTCGGAGAGAGTTCGGGCCGCGGCGCGGGCAGCACCTCGGCCATCTTGCTCAGGATATGCAGCCGACCTTCGCGGGCCTGCGCGAGCGCTTCCCGCATGATCGCAGGGGTGATGCCGCCCACCTTGATGTCCATCTGGAGCGCTGTGATGCCCTGGGCGGTGCCGCAGACCTTGAAGTCCATGTCACCCAGCGCGTCTTCCAGGCCCAGGATGTCGGTCAGAATGCGGTACTTTTCGCCCTCCATCACCAGGCCCATCGCCACGCCCGCGACCGGAGCCTTGAGGGGCACACCCGCGTCCATCAGCGAGAGGGTTCCGGCACACACCGTCGCCATGCTGCTCGACCCGTTTGACTCCAGCACCTCGCCCACCACGCGGATCACGTAGGGAAAGTCCTCAAAAGCGGGCAGCACGGCGCGGATCGCCTTTTTGGCCAGGTTGCCGTGGCCCACCTCACGCCGCGACTGCCCGCCCATGCGCTTGACCTCGCCGGTCGAGTACGGCGGGAAGTTGTAGTGCAGCAGGAAGCGGTCGGAGGCCTCACCGGTCAGGTCGTCGACCAGCAGCTCATCGCGCTCGGTGCCCAGCGTGGTGATGCCCAGCACCTGCGTCTCCCCACGGGTGAAGATCGCGCTGCCGTGCGCGCGGGGCAGGGGCCGCACCTCAATCCAGATCGGGCGCACCGTCTTGGAATTGCGGCCGTCGGCGCGCAGGTCCTCTTCCAGGATCAGCCGGCGCAGTTCCTGCTTCTCTACCTTGGCAAAAGCCGCCTTGAGCGCCACGATACTCTCTTCGGCACCCTCGACCTCACCGTCCGGCAAACGCTCCTCGATCAGGCGGTCGCGCAGCGCCTTGAGGTTCGCGCTGCGTTCCTTTTTCTTCACGGTGAGCAGCGCGTCCCGCAGACCTGCCCCCCGCGCGGCCTCGGCCAGCTCCGGCACCAGGTCCGCGCTCAGGTCGCCCTCCGCCAGAACGTTGAGTTTCTCGCGGCCAACCTCCGCGCGCATCCGCTCGATCAGCTCCAGCACGCCCTGCATCTCGCGGTGCGCGAACTCGATCGCTCCCACCAGCGTCTCCTCGTCGACCTCCTGCGCGCCCGCCTCCACCATCAGCACGGCGTCCCGCGTGCCGGCGACCACCAGGTCGAGGCTGGAGCGAATCAGCTGATCGGCGGTGGGGTTGACCACGTACTCACCCCCCACCAGCCCCACGCGCACGCAGGCGGTTGGCCCCTGCCAGGGAACGTCGCTGATGCTGAGGGCGGCCGATGCCCCGATGGCCCCCAGCACATCCGGAAGATTCTGCTGGTCGGCACTCAGGACGGTGATGATCACCTGTGTCTCGTGCCGGTAGCCCTTGGGAAAGAGCGGCCGGATCTGGCGGTCAGTCAGGCGCGCGGAGAGAATCGCTCGCTCGCCGGGGCGGCCCTCGCGGCGGTGGAAGCTTCCCGGAATCTTGCCCACCGCGTAGTGGCGTTCCTCGAACTCCACGGTGAGGGGCAGAAAGTCGAGGGGGCTCGTCTCCTCGCGGGCTTGGGCGGTCACCAGGAGCAGCGTGTCACCGTAGCGCAGCGTGACGCTGCCGCTGACGAGTTTCGCCAGCCGGCCGGTCTCGATGCTCAGCTCGCGTCCGCCCAGCAGCGTGGTGTAGGTCTTGGCAATCACCAAACGATTCTAACGCGCGGGCTGGTCGAAAAATGGATGCAGAAAAGGCCGTTTCGGTGGGTGCGCAGGCCAGAACGTCCGTATGGGTTCCGCGCCTGTGTGAGTGTGGTGCTGGAGCGGGTGACGACGCGCGCGTAGACTCCCCCCATGGCCGCCTTCACCCGTGAAGTTCTCCTCACCTGCCCGCTCGACTGCCCGGATGCCTGCCGCTTAAGGGTCACCCTCAGCCGCGGTGAGGACGGCGTGGAGTGGGCCGTGAAGCTGACGGGCGACCCGAGTCATCCCTATACCAAGGGCTTTGCCTGTGCCAAGACGGTGCACTACCCAGCTCGGCAACACCACCCACAGCGGCCGCTGTACCCGTTGCGGCGGGTGAATCCCAAAACGGACCCCGAGCCCCGCTTTGAGCGCGTGACCTGGGATGAGGCTCTGGACGATATCGCGGCCCGCCTGCAAACCCTGCTGAACACCCGTGGCCCCTCGGCCATCTTGCGCTACAACTACGCGGGCACGATGGGCCTGATGGAGGGTTCACACGCTCACGCCCTGTGGCGTGCGCTGGGCACCCCAGAACTGGACGAGACGATCTGCGCGACCGCGGGTACGGCGGCCTGGGCGCTGGGCTACGGCGCCCGCTACGGCGTCGATCCCCTGGATGTGCCGCATGCTCGCCTGATCGTGCTGTGGGGCATCAACGCCCTCAGCACCCACAGCCACCTCACGCCGCAGATGACCGCTGCCCGTAAGGCGGGAGCGCGCATTCTCCACATCGATCCGTACCGCAACCGCACCAGCCAGTACGCGGATACCCACCTCAAGCTGAAGCCCGGCACCGATGCCGCTCTTGCCCTGGGTGTGATGCACGAGCTCTTCGCGCACGGCTGGACCGACGAGGCGTACATCCGGGAGGCGACGCAGGGCGTGGAGGAGCTGCGCGAGGCGGCGCAGGAGTGGACCCCCGAACGCACCGCCCAGGTCACCGGCCTGAGTGTGGAGGAGGTCCGCGACCTCGCCCACGCCATCGGCACCACCCGGCCGACCTACATCCGGGTGGGCTACGGCATGACCCGGCACGAGCACGGCGGTACCAATCTGCGCGCCGTGACCCTGATTCCGGCTCTGACCGGCGACTGGCGGTACCGGGGCGGAGGCGTGGTGCTGAGCACCAGCGGGGCCTTCCCGCTCAACCGCTCGCGGCTGGGCGGGGCACACTTGATTCGTGAGGACGTGCCGCACGTCAACATGAATGAGCTCGCCAGCGCCCTCGCTCCCGAGGCTGGCCTGGGTGCCCTGATCGTCTACAACACCAACCCGGCCGTGGTGGCGCCCGACACTCAGCGGGTACGGGCCGGGCTGGCGCGGAATGACCTGCTGCTCGTCGTGCTGGAACAGGCGATGACCGAAACGGCGCGGCTGGCGGACTACGTGCTGCCCGCCACCACCTTTATGGAACACCCCGACGTGTACACCAGCTACGGCCACCACTGGCTGGGCTACAACCCCGCCGTGTTGCCGGCACCCGGCGAGGCTCGCCCGAACAGCTGGGTGTTTCAGCAGCTTGCCCGCCGCCTAGGTGTCACCGAGCCCAGCGTGTACTGGACGGTGGACGAGCTGCTGGCCGAACTGCTGAACACCAGTCACCCGTACCTGGCGGGCATCACGCCTGAACGCCTGAAGGCGGAGGGCAGTGTGCGTCTGACGCTCCCCGATCCCTTCTTGCCCTATGCCCACGGCGCGCAGACACCCAGCGGCCGAGTGCAGCTCGCGCCCGCGCCGAGGTACCGCGAACCGCGGGCGGTGCTCAACGCCGAGTATCCCCTGCGCCTGCTGACTCCCCCGGCCCACCACTTCCTCAACAGCACCTACGGCAACCTCCCCAACCTCACCCGCGCCGAGGGAAGCGAACCGCACGTGCTGATCCACCCCGCCGACGCGGAAGCCTACGCCCTGGCCGACGGTGAATACGCCGTGATCAAAAGTGAGGTGGGGCAGGCCACCCGCCGCGTCAAGGTGACGGAGGCGGCTCAGCCCGGCGTCGCCGTCGTGGAGGGGACGTGGTGGGGCCTCAGCGCCCCGGACGGCACCAGCATCAATGCCGTCACCGCGCAGACGCTCACCGATCTGGGCGGGGGAAGCACCTTTCACAACACCCGCGTTCGGGTCGAACCGGTGTTGCCCCAGGAGGAACCCCGCCCGAGCGCCCAGCGTCTGCTGGCCCGCTAGCTTCTCGGGCCCTCCAGCATCCGCGCCCAGCCCTCCGGGTCTTCCCCCACCGTGAGCACCTTGCCGCCGCGCACCAGCGGCAGGCGCAGCAGCTCCGGCGTCTCGAGGATCCGGGCGATGAGGCCTTCCTCGGTGGTGCGGAGGTAGGCGAGGTTGCTGCGCTCGTACGCCTTGCTTCCGGTGTCCAGCAGCGCGTTGAGGCCGAACTTCTGGACAAAGCGGGCGAGTTCGCCACGGGCGATGGGCCTTTGCCCGAGGTCCACGAACTGCACCTTGACCCGCCGCTCCTTGAAAAATCTCTCGGCGGCACGGGTGGCGGCACTTTTCTTGAGGCCGAACATCTGGACTTGTGGGGCGGTCATGCGGCAAGTGTAGCGAGGGGACAGAGCCCAGCAGCCCTGGCTTTCGCGGGCGCCGCTCTCAGCCCTCACGGCCTTCAGTTCGTGTAGAGCCCCAGCCCCTCGTCTGCTTGGCCCACGGGTAGCCCGAGGTGGTCGTAGGCGTGCGCGGTGGCGACGCGCCCACGTGGGGTGCGCTTGATGAAGCCGAGCTGAATGAGGTAGGGCTCGTACACGTCCTCCAGCGTCAGGGCGTCCTCGCTGATGGCGGTGGCGAGCGTATCCACGCCGACTGGGCCGCCTGCAAAGCGGTGAATCAACGTTTCGAGGTACTTCTTGTCACGCTCGTCGAGGCCCGCTGTGTCCAGGCCCAGCCGGTCCAGGGCGTCCTGCGCGCGGGCAAGTTCGATGGTGGTCTCGCCCGCCACGTCGGCATAGTCGCGCACCCGGCGCAGCAGCCGTTTGGCAATGCGCATGGTGCCGCGCGAGCGCGCGCCGATCTCGATGGCCGCTTCCTCGCTCAGCCCGAAGCCCAGCAGGCGGGCATCGCGCAGCAGGTTGATGCCGATTTCCTCCGGCGTGTAGTACTCCAGGTGCTCGATAATCCCGAAGCGTGAGCGCATGGGCGCGGTGATCAGGCCGGGACGGGTCGTTGCGCCCACCAGAGTAAAGCGCGGCAGCGGCAGCTCGATGGTGCGGGCTGCTGGGCCCTGCCCCAGCACGATATCCAGCTTGAAATCCTCCATCGCCGGATAAAGGTGCTCTTCGGCCACTCGGCCCAACCGGTGAATCTCGTCGATAAAGAGCACGTCGCCCTCCTCCAGCGAATTGGTGAGGATGGCGGCGAGGTCCCCGGGCTTTTCGATGGCAGGTCCCGAAGTCACCCGGATATTGACGCCCAATTCGTAGGCGATGATGTGGGCCAGGGTGGTTTTGCCCAGGCCGGGCGGCCCAAAAAGCAGCGTATGATCCAGCGCCTCCCGTCGGCCTTTGGCCGCCTGAAGGTACACGCTGAGCTTCTCTTTGAGCCGCGCCTGGCCCACGTACTCCGCAAGGCTTTTGGGGCGCAGGGCGGCGTCGAGCGATTCGGTCATGGGCCTATATTACGCTATTTCCGAAATCGAGGAGGGAGGGAAGGCAGGGAGGCTGCCTCAGCGGCTGTAGAGGCGCAGCAGGGCCGGTAGGTCGTGCTCGAGAGCCCCCCCGATCACTTCGGCGTTGTTGTACACGCGCACGAAACGGCCCTGCGGGTCCACCACGCTCACCTGGTCGCCGTGGATTCGGGCGGCCACGTTGGCTCCAGCCCGAAGCTCGGTGGTCTGGGCCTCGTGGCCGTGCTGTTCTGTGTGGCCTGTATGGCTTTGCGGGGCAGGTTGCGGCTTGACGTTGGTCACAAACATAACCCGCGCCGCCTCATCGATGGTGGCAGCGTTTCCCGTCAGGCCGGTAAAGGCGGGGTCGAAGCGGTTCAGATAGTCGCGCAGCACCTTTGGGCGGTCATAGTCCGGGTCCACCGTGATCAGTTGCACCTGCACCCGCTCCCGCTGCTCCGGCCTGAGGCCCGCATAGATGTTCTTGAGGGCGGCCAGCGTTGCCGGGCAGACGTCCGGGCAGCGGACAAAGCCGTAGAACACCAGCCGCAGTTTTCCGCCTGAGTCGTTGAGGGTGGTGGCCTGTCCCCGGTCGTCCACCAGCCGGAGCGCAGGCAGCGTGACCGGTGCGTCCAGCGCCGTACCGCCGGTGGGAAGCGGGGCAAAGCTGCGGAAAAGCAGGAGACCTCCCAAAACCGCCGCCAGGGTAAGGAGCGCCGCCGTAAGCCACTTCATGGGATGCAGGCTAGGGGAGGGGAGAGGGGCGGGGTGTCCCTGGAGGCCACCAGCTTCAGCGACCGGCAACAAAGGAAGCGGGGAACGCTTTTGCACGTTCCCCGCTCTGTGACCGGGCTGGAAGCTGGCGCTTCCTCACCAGGCGTAGAAGATCGCCACGATCAGGAGCCACACCACGTCGACAAGGTGCCAGTAGAGGCTGGCCGCCGTGAGCGAGCCGTGATTGTACTTGTCCATCTTGCCGGTTAGGGCCTGGTAGTACGGCAGGGCGATGCCGGTCCCGCCAATCAGGATGTGCAGGCCGTGCAGGCCGACGATGATAAAGAAGCACGACTGCCAGAGGTTCTGTTTCCAGTCGCTCTCGGTGCCAAACAGCGCAAACTCGTAGACCTGGAAGATCATAAAGAGTGCGCCCAGCAGCAGCGTGATAAAGAGGCCCAGCCGGAACCAGGTGTAGCGGCCGTGGTGATGATCCTGCTCGGCCTTGTGGACCACGAAGGAGGAACTCACCAGGATGAGCGTATTCAGCGCGGCCAGCCAGATGGAGGGGCGCAGCGCGGGCGGCTCGGCAGCCCCGATAAGGCGCAGGTACACGTATCCAGCGATCAGCACCCCAAAGAGCCCGACTTCGGAAATGATGAACCAGGCCATTCCCATAAAGCCGTTGTCATACTTCGTGAGGTGATGGTGCTCGACCGGCACCGCGTATTCACGGGTGCCCGCCCACTTGAAGAGAGCGTACAGGAAGAGGGGAATGCTGAGGTACAGCAAGACCGTCGCGATCTGGAAATTCAGACCAGCTTCCCCAAAGGGGCGCAGGCCACCTGCCGGCGTGTAGTTGGTAAACCAGCCGAACGAGAGCCCGTAGCCCATCAGCAGCAGCGAGAGGGCGGTCATGAAGGGCCAGATGGAGTCGACCGGCAGGTGAATGCTCTTCGGATCGAGGGGGATCAACCGCTCGCCGTTCTTCTCCCAGTCGTAGAGGGGCCGCTCCGTCGGGAAAGTGCGGGGGAACTCGTGGGCGAAGTTGTAGGGCGCCGGGGGCGAGGCGGCCGTCCATTCCAGGGTGAAGCCGCCCCAGGGGTTGGGCCCGGCAGTGATGGGCCGCCGCAGGCTCTGGAGCATGTTGTAGACCCAGACAATGCCGCCCGCCAGCAGCGTCAGGGCACCCAGCGTCGAGATGAAGTTCAGCTCGGTCCAGCCAAAGTTGCCCGCCGGGTAGGTGTAGTAGCGGCGGGGCATCCCCAGCAGACCCAGGATGTACTGCGGCAGGAACGTCATCCACGAGCCCACCATGATGAGCCAGAAGTGCCACAGCCCCAGCTTCTCATCCAAGAAGCGCCCGGTCATCTTGGGCCACCAGTAGGCGATGCCTCCAAAGGCCAAGAACGCCGTGCCAAACATCATCACGTTGTGGAAGTGCGCCACCACGTAGTAGGACATGGTGACCTGGTAGTCAAAGGGAATCATGCCCAGCGAGACGCCGGTAATGCCGCCCACCAGGAAGTTGAAGATAAAGCCCACCAACCAGTAGGTCGGTGTTTTCATCAGAATGCGCCCGCCCCACAGGGTCCCGATCAGGTTAAAGATCTTGACGCCGGTGGGGACGGCCACGAGCAGCGTAGCGATGGCAAAGGCGATCTGCCAGGACTCGGGCAGCCCGACCGCAAACATATGGTGGGCCCACACCAGCAGCGAAACCAGCACGATGCCCAGCAGCGAGTACACCATCACCCGGTAGCCGAACAGCGGCTTGCGCGCCATCGTCGAGGCGATCTCCGCACCGATCCCCAGGTAGGGCAGCAGCATCACGTACACAGCGGGGTGCGAATAGAACCAGAAAAACTGCTGCATCAGGATGGGCGTGCCGCCGATGCCGGGGTTGAACATCGAAAGGCCCAGCTTGATTTCCAGGTACGTGACGAGCGCGGCGGCAGTCAGGCCGCCCAGACTCACCAGCTGAAGGAGGCTGGTCGCGAAAATCGACCAGGCAAAGATCGGCATCTTCCACAGGCTCATGCCGGGCGTTCGCAGGTTGATCACGGTGGCCGCGAAGTTCGCACTGCCCAGCAGAGACCCGATCCCGTTGAGGATCACCGCGACCATAAACACGCTCACGCCGGTTTGGTTGGCGTCCACCGAGAGCGGGTAGTAGAAGGTCCAGCCGACGCCCGGCAGCCCCCCATTCCACAGACCCGCCAGCAGCAGGATGAGGCTGAAGACAAACAGCCACACCGCAAAGGTGTTTACGCGCGGCAAGGCCACGTCACGCACGCCAAGTTGCAGCGGAAGGAAGAAGTTCCCGAACCCAAACAGCCCAATCGGGATCAGGAAGAAAAAGATCATGATGCCGGCATGCGCTGTAAGCACCTGGTTATAGGTGTTCCCCACCAGCAGTGTGAGGTCGGGCAGCGCCAATTGCAGGCGAAGGGCGACCGCCAAAAGGCCAGCCAGGCCAAAGGCGAAAATGGACGTCATGATGTACAGCAGGCCGATCTTTTTGTGATCGGTGGTCATCATGTAGTCCTTGATGACCTCCCACGCTCCCCGTTGGGTGGTCACAGCGGTGGGCGGCGGAGCAGGGTGAACTGTCACGGGTTGCCTCCTTGCGCAAGAGTTTCAGTGTCCACGACCGGCACACCACGCCAGTAGTCGGCTTCCTCAGGCAGGCGCAGGCTCCGCAGGTAGGCGGCGATATCGGCGATTTCCTGCGGGGTCAGCCGCCCGCCCTGCTGGACCTTCCCGTTCACGGTGTACGTGCTGCCGTCGTAGGGGGGCATCAGGCTGCCGGGCTTGAGGCGGGGGCTGTTGGCGATCCAGGGAATGAGGAGCTCCCGAGCGCGTTCACCCTCCCACATCCCTGCACCCAGCGTGCGGCGCGTGCCGAAGAAGCTCAGGTCGGGACCCGCCGCACCCGCCGCCGGTGTGCCCTGCACGCGGTGGCAGGCCGAGCAGGCCAGGGCACCCGTCGCGGGCTTGCCCTGCATAAAGAGGTTGTACCCACGCTCCTCGGCACTGCCGGGGGCCGGGGTCGGCGCGCGGTAGGCTCGGGCCGCCGCCAAAAAGGACTCGTACCGGTCAGGCGGCAGCGCAATCACCTTGTAACGCATGTTGGCGTGGCTGGCGCCACACAGCACGTTGCAGTTGCCCTGGTAGACGCCCGGACGGCTGGTGTCGATGGTCCAGGTTTTCTGGGTGCCCGGGGTCGCGTCGCGCTGCCCGCCCAGGTTGGGTGCCCAGAACGCGTGGATGACGTCGCCGCTCGTGATGGTCAGGGCGACTCGCCTTCCCGTGGGCATCACCATCTCGTTGCCGTTCGTCACGTTGCCGCCTGCCGCTGCAGGCGCGCCCGGATAGCCGAAGTTCCACCAGAACTGCTTGCCCAGCACGTCGATCTTTTCGGCATTGGCGGGCACGGGGTTGAGGCGAGCCATCGAGCGCACCGTGAGCACGCTCAGCAGCATCACGATGAGCACGGGCACCACCACCAGGACCGTTTCCAGCCGGTTGTTGCCGTGGAACTGCTGCGGGGCGGCATCGTTATGCTCCTCACGGAAGCGGCGGACAGTGTAGAACAGCGCCCAAGATACCCCTACAAAAATGATGATCGAGAGGGCGATGGCCGGGATGCTCATCCACAGAATCTCGCGGTTGTACGCGGACGCCATGTCGCCGAAGGTCAGCAGCTGCTGAGACTGACAGCCGGTCAGCAGCGTCGCCCCCATACCCAGCAGGCCCGCCTGTGCCAGTCCACGCGGGAGCCTCTTTCGGGGTCCGCGCCAGTGACGGCTATGGTTGGTGTTCAACTTCACTCCTTTCTTTGCCTCCCAGTCTAAAGCGTTGCCTGGAGTTTTGCGCCCCCCAGCGCCGCCCTGCTGCGCGCGTCTTCACGTGCGTTCGACCGATCGGTCAGGCATCTTTAGCATGAGAGCAGATGGGGTGCCGGGCAAGTGTCCTCATCTGCTTTTGGGGAGCGGCTCGGTTTTGGCGGCGGGCAAGGGCCCTCACGCCAGCAGCGCCCGGTCCACGGCTCCAGCCACAAACAGCAGCGCGAGGTAGAGCATGGAGTAGAGGTAGAGCGGCACCGCGACCCGCCGCTCGACCTGCCGCCCGGCCATCACGTGGCGGTAGAGTGCCCACGACCGCTGAAGCAGGGGCCAGCCCAGCGCGAGGGCCGACAGAAAGTAGAGCCAGCTGACCTCTCCCAGAAACACCGGCATCACCGACAGCACCACCGTGTAGATGGCATAGAGGCCGATCTGCGCGACGGTCAGCCGGTCACCGTGCACGACGGGCAGCATGGGAACTCCGACCTCGCGGTACTCCTCCTTGATCATCAGGGCAAGCGCCCAGAAGTGCACCGGTGTCCAGAAGAAGATGATCGCAAAGAGGAACCAGGCGAAGAGGTTGAGGTTGCCGGTGACCGCCGCCCAGCCCACAAGCGGCGGGAAGCATCCGGCAGCGCCTCCCAGCACGATGTTGTGCCAGGTGGTGCGCTTGAGCCACAGGGTGTACACGACCACATAGGTGAGGAAGCCTGCCAGGCTCATCCAGGCGGCGAGCGGCGTGGCCCACACCCACAGCAGCACAAAGGACAGGACCTGCAGGGCCGTTCCGAAAAGAGCTGCGTCACGGGTGGAGATCAGGCCGCTGGAGGTCGGGCGCGCCGCTGTGCGCTTCATCTTCAGGTCGATGTCGCGGTCGATGATCATGTTAAAGACGCCCGCCGACCCGGCCGACATGTAGCCCGCCAACGACACCACGACAAGAAGCCACAGCCCTGGCCAGCCGCGGGCCGCCATAAACATCGCCGTGACGGTGGTCCACAGCAGCAGGCTGATGACTTTGGGCTTGGTCAGGGCCAGGTAGTCGCGCCAGGTGGCCCGCTCGGGGTACGCCGGGCTGGGGGCGCTCGGCGGCGTCATGCGGTCCACGGTCATGCGGCTCCTCCCGTTCGGAGGGCGGTATGACCGCGGCGCAGCGCCGTGAGGGCTTCATAGCTGAGCAGCACCGCCACGAGCCACATAATGCACGCCAGCAGCAGGTGGGTGAGCTGCATCCACGCCGGGGCCTTGAGGGCCACATTCACAAAGCCCGCCAGCATCTGCACGCCAATCACGCCAACCAGCGCCGGGCCCCAGCGGTGCACACCGGGAGACGGCCGCAGGCGGCGCAGCACCCCCACCATCCAGATCAGGTACACGCTGGTCAGGACCGCCAGCAGGGGGTGAATGACGCGCAGGTTCTCGATCAGGGTCGCTGTAGCGCCGAAGTCGCGCCGCACCGTGTCCAGCGGCGTGCCCGGAGCCGGAGCGAACAGCAGGTCGCCCAACGCCGTGACGGCGCCTGCCATGCCCAGCAGCAGGGTTAGCCCCAGGCCCAGCACGATCAGGCCCAGCACGCGCCCCTGCCTCCGCAGCCGCAGCACCGGGCGCCCCGAGGCCCACAGCGCCGTGAGGAGCAGCGCGCCGAGCAGCAGGAAGGTATTGGCCAGATGTACGCCCTGCACCAAGCCGCGGGCCGGGTCGGTCGAATCGGCGGTCAGACCCAGCAGGACCTGAACGCCGCCCACCAGACCTTCGGCCAGGATCAGCAGAAAGCTCAGAACCGCGCCCAGGCGTGCCGCGTGGCCCCTCGGGGTGGTGAGAAAAGCCAGGGCGATCAGCGCGAGCGCCAGCAGGCCACTTGCCCCGCTGGTCAGGCGGTGGCTGAACTCGATGACCGTGTGGAGCTGCGGGCTTTGCGGGACCACCACACCGTTACACAGCGGCCAGTGGTCGCCGCACCCCGCCCCAGCGCCGGTGATTCGCACCACGGCTCCCCACAGGATCACCAGCACGTTGTACGCAAGGGCCCCCCAGGCCAGCCGGGGCAGCCAGCTCCCCGCTGAGGAGCGGGGCACCGTCCAGACACTCCTCATACGGATTCCGTTCGCTTCCCTGACCTCCGCGCCGGATATCCAGGGTTCCACGTCAACCGTTTCAGCGGAGTCCGCATCACTTCACTTCACCGTCCTTCCGACCGCCTAGGGGGTCAGCTTCGTTCCTGCATTCTAGGCAGGCCGGAAGGCTGAAGATTGTCCCCTGCCCAGCCCTACGGACACTCGCCCCGGCTCCTGCCGTCTACAATCCACCCGTGGCGGCGATCATCAACCAGTGGGCGGTCATCACCATCGTTCTCAGCGGCCTCACCCTGCTGGTCGGCGTCTTCTTGATTCGGCGGGGAAACCGCGAGGCGCACATGCGCGCGATGCTGCTTGCCAGTGGGCTGGCCACCCTCTTCCTGGTGCTGTACCTGACGCGTCTGGGCTTGGGGTACGAGAAGCGGTATGTGGGCCCGGCGGAGTGGCGCGGTGCCTACTACTTCCTGCTGATCAGCCACATCATCCTCGCGGCGGTAAACCTTCCGCTGGCGCTGGGTGCCCTTTGGAATGCCTGGAAGGGGTTGCGGGCGGCGGGCAACCTGGAGAGCATCGGCCAGCCGCCCGCCCGCACCTACTTCAACCGGCACCGCGCCTGGGTTCGCTGGACCGTTCCGGTGTGGCTGTATGTGGCGGTGACTGGCTGGATCATCTACCTGGTGTTGGGGCGCTGGGGCGAGGTGATCCACGGGTAGGGGCGCCGCTTCCCGGCACTTGGCTCCGGTGTGCTGACCGCCGCAACCTGGTAGCTTGCCTGCATGAAACGCACTGTCCCCGACCTCCAGAGCGCGCAGGAACCGCTGGTGATGGTCACCGCCTACGATTACCCCGGGGCGCGGCATGCCGAGGCTGCCGGGGTCGACTTGATTTTGGTGGGTGACAGCCTGGGAAACGTGGTGCTGGGCTACGACTCGACTGCACCGGTCACCCTGGACGACATGATTCATCACGCCCGAGCGGTGCGCCGGGGAGCGCCGCAGACGTTCCTGGTCGTGGACCTGCCCTTTGGCACCTACCACACCGGCGTGACCGACGCGATGCGCAGCGCCGTTCGGGTGATTCAGCAGACCGGGGCCGACGCCCTGAAGCTGGAAGGCGCCACGCCCGAGGTGCTGGAGGTTGTGGAGGTGCTCGCTCGCAACGGCATTCCCGTGATGGGTCACGTGGGCCTGATGCCGCAGACGGCTACGGCCCAGGGGGGACTGCGGGTGCAGGGCCGGGACGAGGCGAGTGCCCGCCGTACCCTGGAAGGCGCGCTGGCGCTGGAGGCCGCCGGGGCCTTTGGCGTGGTGCTGGAGGCCATTCCAGCTCGCCTTGCTCGCCTGATCACCGAGCGGCTGCACGTGCCCACCATCGGAATCGGCGCCGGGGTGCACTGCCGGGGGCAAGTTCTGGTGTATCACGACCTCTTGGGCCTCTATGAGGGCGAGGAGAAAAAACTGGCCAAGCGCTACGCCGAACTGGGCCGTGAAGCCCGCGAGGCCATCGCCGCCTACGCCGCCGAGGTGCGTGCCCGCGCCTTTCCAGGCAAAGAACACAGCTTCGTGATGAAAGACGAGGTGCTGGGGAAGCTGTATTGAGGGGCCAGCTTCCAGCAAGGACAAGAAGAAGCGTTCGCTCAGGCTTCGGCGAACGCTTTCTTTGGCTGGAAGCCGGCTGCCCTCTAGTTCCAGCGTCCCCCGCGCTGCTGGCGCACTTCGGGTTCCGGCGCGGCGTACGTTTCCTCGGCGCGTGAGAGCTTGCGGCGGCCGTAGAGACCTTCGAGAATGAACTCGGCGGCGCTCACCCGCGTCGCGTCGTCACTGCTGCTCGCCACCTGGGCGGCAAGGTCGCTGAGGCCAGGCACCTGCCGCGCGGCCCTGAGCGCGCTGGCGGCGTCTCCAGCCTGCGGAAAGCGGAAGACGTTGCCCGCCTCAAACCACTTCTCCAACTCGCGGGTATCGGCACTGGCGCAGCGCCGGGCATACACGGCCCCGGCGGCCTTGCGGATCACGTCGCGGGCCACGTTGTCGGCGCCCTTCAGTTCACCTTCGTACTCCAGTTCAAGCTTGCCGGTGATGGCCGGAAGGCCCGCGTACACGTCGCTGACACGCACCACCGGGGGGTCACCCGCCACCAGCGCTCGGCGCTCGGCATTGGCCGCCGCGAGTTCCATCAGGCTGATGGGAAGGCGCTGCGAAACGCCACTCAGCTTGTCCACGCGGGCGTCCTCGCGGGCCTGAAAGGCAATCTCCTCAATCAGTTCGGCGATAAAGTCGGGGACCGCCACCTCAGGGGCCCGCACCGCCTCCTGCGCAGTGATGTCCATGCCGAGGCGCACGTCTTGCGGGTAGTGGGTGCGAATCTCGGAGCCGATGCGGTCTTTGAGCGGCGTGACGATCTTGCCGCGCGCGGTGTAGTCCTCGGGGTTGGCCGAAAAGACCAGCATCACGTCCAGTTCCAGCCGGATGGGATAGCCTTTGATCTGCACGTCCCCCTCCTGGAGGATGTTAAATAAGGCCACCTGCACCTTGGGCGCGAGGTCCGCAAGCTCGTTGACCGCGAAGATGCCGCGGTTGGCACGCGGCAGCAGCCCGAAGTGCATCGAGCGGGTGTCACTCAGGGAGGTCCCTAGGCGAGCCGCCTTGATGGGGTCCACGTCCCCGATCAGGTCCGCCACCGTCACGTCGGGCGTGGCGAGCTTCTCGACGTAGCGGTCCTCGCGGGGCAGCCAGCGGATGGGCAGGTCTAGACCGTGCGCTTCCAGCATCGCGCGGCCCTCGGCCCCGATGGGGTTGAGGGGATCGTCAGGCATATCCACCCCGTCGATCACCGGCACGTACTCGTCGAGGAGGCCAGTGATCGCGCGCAGAATGCGGCTCTTGGCCTGCCCGCGCAGCCCCAGCAGGATGAAGTTCTGGCGGGCCAGCAGCGCGTTGACGAGCTGCGGAATCACGGTGTCGTCGTAGCCCACGACGCCGGGGAATAACTTTTCGCCGCTGCGCAGCTTGCGCGTCAGGTTGTCACGCACCTCGTCCTGTACGGTCCGCACCTGGCCGTCAAAGGGCGTGCGGCCCGCGTAGTCCGGCGTCTGAAGGAGTTCTCCGAGCGTCCTGGCCCTCACCTGTCCCTGTACGGCTGTCATGGTGCGCGGAACGTAGCACGCCGGGAGGCGCGGGAATGTGCGGCCGGCTGGAGAAGGTGGGCCGGCTTAGGAGGACGGGGCGGCACTGCTCGCGGCCGCCGTCTCGTCCTCCTCCAGCACCTTGTAGGCACAGACGGCGGCCAGCGCGGCCAGTTCGGGCGGCACGTCCCCGGTGTCCAGGTGCACGTCCTTGCCCTCGAAGACGCCTCCGATTCGCCCTGTGAGCCGTCTCCCGTCTAGGCGCAGGTCCACGTCCTTGCCGCTGATTCGCCCGGAGAAACGCCCGGTCACGCGCCTGCCATCCAGGGTGAGGTGAATGTCGTCTCCGTCCACCCGTCCCCCCAGGCGCACGTCCACACGCTGTGGCGTCACGTCCCCTTCTGCGTCGAACCCGGCGAAGGTGCCCCCCACGCGCCCGTCCACGTCCCCCGCGTGCAGCGTGAGCTGAAGGTCCTTGCCCTGGATTCTCCCGCCGATGCGTCCGCGCAGATGCTCGCCGTCCCACCGCGCGTGCAGGTCGTAGCCGTGAACCGTGCCGCCGATGCGTCCCTTCAGTTCGCTCATGCCTGAGGGTACGCGCCCCGGAGGGCAGAAGTTGCCTGGTCGTCTCCTCCCCACCCCCGCGCTATCCTGCCCCCCATGTACCGTGCCGTCATCGGGCTGGAAGTCCACCTGCAACTGCGGACGCGCTCCAAGCTCTTTAGCGCCTGTCCCGCCGACTATCACGGGGCCGAGCCGAACACCTACACCGACCCCCTCACCCTGGGGCTGCCCGGCACGCTGCCCACCCTCAACCGCGAGGCGGTGGACCTCGCGCTGATGTTCGGCCTCGCGCTGAGCTGCGACGTGTCGGGCTGGACCCAGTTTCACCGCAAAAATTACTTTTATCCCGACGCCCCCAAGAATTTCCAGCTCTCGCAGTACGACCGCCCGATTGCGCGGAACGGGTACCTCGACGTGGCGGGCGGACGGGTGCGGATCAAGCGGGCTCACCTCGAGGACGACGCGGGGAAACTCATCCACCCGGCCTACGCGCCCTACAGCCTGCTCGACCTCAACCGAGCCGGGTCGCCCCTCATCGAGATGGTGACCGAAGCGGATATCACGTCGCCCGAGCAGGCCCGTGCCTTTTTGGAGGCGGTGCAGGCGATCGCGCAGGCCCTCGGCGTGTCTGACGCGACGCCCGAGGAGGGCAAGATGCGCTGTGACGTCAACCTCAGCGTTCACCGGCCCGGCGAGCCGTGGGGCACCAAGGTGGAGGTCAAGAACCTCAACTCCTTTCGCAGCGTGGAGCGGGCCATCGCCTACGAGACGGCGCGGCAGACGCGCGTGCTGGCCGCGGGCGGCGTGGTCACCCAGGACACGCTGGGCTGGGACGAGGGCGGCCAGAAGACCTTTGTGATGCGCACCAAGGAGGGCGAGGCGGACTACCGCTACTTCCCCGAACCCGATCTGCCGCCCCTGGAGATCACACCGGACTGGATCAGGCGCGTGCGGGCGCGGATGCCCGAACTCCCCGCGCAGAAGCGGGCACGCTACGTGGCGGCGGGCGTGCGCGAGGGGGACGCACAGACCCTCAGCCTGAATGTCTCTCTCTCCCGCTTCTATGACGAGGCGCTTGCGGCCCAGCCCGCTCCGGACGCTCAGAAGCTCGCCAACTGGCTGCTGACCGACGTGGCCGGGTTGCTCGCTGCGCAGGACATCAGCATCGCGCACTCGGACCTCAAGCCGGCGCATCTTGCCGCGCTGGTGCGCCTGATCGACGCGGGCACGATCAGCGGCCGTGTCGCCAAGGACCTCCTCCCCGACGTGATGACCGGACAGGATCCAGAGGCCCTGGTGCGCGAGCGCGGCCTCACTGTCGTGACCGATACCGCTGCGATCGATGCCGCCATCGACGCCGCGATGGCCGCCGATCCGGCTACGGTGGACAAGGTTCGCGCCGGAAACGCCAAGGCCCTGAATGCCCTCTTCGGCCCGGTGATGAAGGCGACGGGCGGCAAGGCCAAGCCCGAGGTCGTGCGCGAGCGGCTTCAGGCGAAGCTGGGGCTGTGAGGGCCCATGACGCCCGCTCGCTGGCGCTTGGCCGCACTCCTGGCCCTGTGGGTGCAGGTGGCGGTGACGTTCGGCGTGGCCGTCTACGCGCTGCAGAGCGCCAGCTTCTCGGAGAGTGCCTGGCTCAACGCGGTCGAGGCGCTGCTGGCGGGGCTGGTGTTGGGGTGCTGGACGGCGCTGCTGGGGCGCTTCACCCTGGGGCAGGCCGCCGCGCCCACCGACGGAACGTTGAGGGCGCTGCGTTTCTTGTTTCCCTGGCTCACCGCCTACCGGCTGGTGCTGTGGTTTCTGACGTTCTTGAGTGTGTTGGCGGGCGCTGCCCCAGAGGCGAACCCGGTGGCCCTCACGGCGCTCTTGACGGTCTGGGGCGCTGCAATTCTGACGAGCAATGCCGTCTACGGCACCCTGGCCCGCCTGGCTCCTCACCCCGCTGATCTGGCCGGTCGCCGCCGCCTCGCCGACTGGCTCAACCTGGCTGCCGCGCTGAGCCTGGCGATGACCGTCTTCAATCTGGTGCCCATCGCTGGGTTCAGCACGGTGCCCACCCTGGCAGACCGGCTGGTCTATGGCCTCAGCGGCGGCCTGGACGTGGGAGCGACCCTGCTGGCCCTGGGCGCGGTGCAGGCGAGCCGGTGGCCGCCGGGTGATCTGGAGGCCCACTAGGCTCCTGACCTGCCCGGGGGTAGGCCGTGGGGGGAGACGGTCCTCCCCCGCGCCCTGTATGCTGCGTGACGCGCATGACGGAAGGCAAACCTCTTGTGTCGCTGGGCGACCTGGCCTGGGACGTGCTGGCCAAACCCGACACCCTGCTGCTGCCGGGTGGGGACACCACCGGACGCCTAGAACTCTCTGGGGGCGGGTCCGCCGCAAACCTGGCGGTCTGGGCTCGCCGCGCCGGGGCCCCCGCGACCTTCGTGGGCAAGATCGGCCGTGACCGCTTTGGGGCGCTGGCCACCGCCGAGTTGCAGGCCGAGGGCGTGCAGACGGTCCTCACCCTGAGTGACGTGCACCCAACCGGCGTGGTTCTCGCGCTGATTGACCGCCGGGGCCAGCGCGCGATGTTGACCGGGCAGGGGGCCGACTGGGAGCTGCTGCCGGAGGAGCTGCCGCGTGAGGTGCTGCAGACGGCCCGGCACCTGCATCTCACGGCCTGGAGCCTCTTTCGTGATCCGCCGCGCGCCGCTGCGCTGGAAGCGGCGCGCCTCGCCAAGGTGGCCGGAGCCACCCTCAGTCTTGATCCCGGGAGCTTTCAGATGATTCAGCAGCTGGGCCGCGAAACTTTCCTCAGTATCGTCGATGACATCCCCTTCGACCTGATCTTTCCCAATGCCGACGAAGCGCGCGCGATGAGTGGCGAGGCGGAGCCGGCGCGGGCCCTGGCCTGGTTGCGAGGCCGCTATCCGCAGGCGCTGGTCGTGCTCAAGCTCGACGAGGACGGCGCCCTGCTGGAAGGTCCCACACAGCCCCGCACCCACCTTCCGGCCACGTCCGACCGGCTGATCGACGCGACCGGCGCGGGTGACGCCTTTGGGGGAGCCTTTCTGGCCGGGTGGCTCAGGCATGGGGACGCCGCCTACGCCGCGCAGCTGGCGGTGCAGATTGGCGGCTGGGTGGTGTCGCGCTTTGGGGCGCGGCCACCCGCCGACGCTGACCTTCAGGCCCGCCTTGCACCCTTCCTGGCCGCTGGGGGGCGCGCGTGACCCGGCTGCAGGGCAGAGGAGCTCCCCTCTGGCTCAAACTGCTGCTCGGGCTGCTGCTGGTGTTGCTGCTGGCAGCGCTGGCGGCCTTTTGGTATCTGCGCAGCCTCACGCAGCCTGCCGGGGGCGCGCCCTACACCCTGGAGGTCAAACCGGGGGATACGCTCCGGCGGGTGGCCCGGACGCTAGAAGAGCGCGGAATTGTGAAAAATGCGGATGTGCTGCGCTTTGTGATGCGGCAAAACGGCACGGCGGGAAGCCTCAAGGAAGGGCTGTACGACCTCACCGGCGAGATGAACGTCTACCAGGTGGCCGACAAGCTGGCGGGGCCGGCGCGCATTCCCACGGTGAACGCGACCATTCCCGAAGGCTGGCGCATCAAGGACATTCCCCCCATTCTCGCCAAGGCCGGCTTCGACGCGGCGGGCGTCAGGGCGGCCCTCAACGATTCCAGCCTCAGCCCCTACGCGGCTGGCCAGCAGCAGAACCTGGAAGGCTTTGTCTTTCCTGCCACCTACGAGTTTCGGGTGGGCGAGTCGGCCAGAGCGGCCGTACAGGAGATGGTGGAGCGCATGAACGCCGAATTCACCCCAGAAAACGTCGCCAAGGCCAAGGACCTCGGTCTGAGCGTGCGTGACTGGGTGATCCTGGCCAGCATGGTGCAGGCCGAAGCCGCCAACGACGGGGAGATGCCCATCATCGCCGGGGTGTTTTTGAATCGCCTGCGGGACGGCATCGCGCTGGGAAGCGATCCAACCGTAGCCTACGGCCTGGGCAAAGACCTCCCCGAACTCGACCGCAGTGCTGGCGACTTTACCAAGGACACGCCCTACAACACCTACACCCGCCAGGGCCTGCCCGCCGGGCCGATCAACAACCCCGGTCAAGCGGCCCTCCTGAGCGTGCTGAACGCCGAGCGCAAGCTGCCCGACGGCCGTGACGCCCTGTATTTTCTGCACGGTCTGGACGGCAACATCTACGTCAACCACGATTACGCCGCACACCTGCGGGACGTGGCGCGCTACCGCTGAGGCGGCGAGCGGCCCGAACAAGAGCGCGAGATGCCTTCGAGTGAGTTTCTTAGGCGGCGCAACGCCCTGTGGCGGCAGCTGCGGGAGGGTGTGCCGGGGACGCCTGAATTCGAGGAAACGCTGGCCGAGCTTTCACGGCTGATCCACTGGGACCGGCCGCGGGTGTTGGCCGCCCTGGGGTGGAGAGAACCGGACGTCCCTCGGCCCCAAGGAGAACCTTGAGCGGCGCGGAGGTCGTACCGTTCGAGCTGGAGCGGATGTTCCTGGGGGACACACCGCCGCTGTTTCTGCTGGAGATCGTCTTTCGCACGGCGGTGATCTTCCTGTGGCTGGTGTTTTTGCTGCGGGTGACCGGCAAGCGGGGCCTGGCGCAGCTCAGCCCCCTTGAGCTCGCCATCGTGATCGCGCTGGGTTCGGCGGCGGGTGATCCGCTGTTTTACCCGGAGGTGCCGCTGCTGCACGCCATGCTGGTGCTGGGGCTGGTGGTGGGCCTTCAGCGCTTTTTATCGTTCTTGGTGATTCGCAATGAGCGCGTTGAAACCTTTATCGAGGGCCTGCCGGTAGAGCTTGTGCGTGACGGCATGCTGTTTCCCCAGGCCCTGCACCTGGCCAACCTCAGCCGAGAGGATCTTTTTGAGCGTCTGCGCGTCGAGGGCGTTCGGCAGCTCGGTGAGGTGCAGCGGGTGTATTTCGAGCAAGACGGCAACCTCAGCGTCTTTCTCCAGGTGCAGAACGCCCCGCCGGGCTTACCGATTGTGCCGCCTTGGGACTTGGAACCGCCGCCCTCCGTGCTGGCCGGAGCCCTGGTTGCGGGGCCGGTTGCCTGCACCCACTGCGGCGCGGTTCTCCTCACGGCCCCGCCGCCCCTGGAGCCGCTGCCACCCTGCCCGCGCTGTTCCCGCGACACCTGGACACCGGCGACCACCGATCCCTTGGGTGAGCGCAAGAGAAGCGGGGAGTAGCTGCCGGGCGCAGACGGCAAGACGAGGGCACCCCAGTCCCTCCGGAAACAAGAGGACTAGCCCTCTGTCGAGGCGCCGGGCCGCGTGGTCCACACCGGCTCGGGTTCGATGCTCTCGGCAGGAGTCTTGCCGGGCTCAAGCCCGGTGGAGCGTCTTGTCTGAAGGGGCGTGAGCGCCATCCCCTGCGCGCATTCGATCTGACAGGAGAGCCGGGCCTGACCCAACAGCCCTTTTTCGGTGAGCTTGTCGTACTCGGCCACCGTCATGGCGTCCGGCTCGCCCTCTAGAAACTGCACGCGGCAGGTCGTGCAGCGGGCCTGGCCACCGCAGCGGTGCAGGAGATCCACCCCACCGCGCTCCAGCGCCAGCACCAGCCGCTCACCCTCCTGCGCCCTGATGACCCCGTAGCCCTCGACCATGATCTCGACCATACGCCGAGGATGGCACGGAAAGCCCTTCAGGTGGACAGGAACTCCATCAGGAGATTGTTGACCCGCACGGGTTCGTCACGCATGATCCAGTGGCTCGCGCGGGGAAAGCGGATCACCCGCACGTCCGGCACCCAGCGTTCCAGCCCACTGGCCAGTTCGGGGAGCAGCGCCACATCCCGCTCCCCCCACAGGACCAGCGTGGGCACCCGCACCAGCGGGTCCTGTCCCTCCCTCCGAAAGCGGAACAGGGCACGGTAGTAGTTGATCATCCCGGTAGCGGCTCCCGGCTGCGCCCACGCCTCCTCGTATAGGCGGCGGTCCTCCTCCGTGTACGCGGCGGGATTCGTGCCCCGCAGCGCCCACCGGCCGAAACGCCGCAGGAACCGCTCGGGCAGCCACGGAAGCTGGAAAAAGAAGATGTACCAGGACCGGAACCACTGGGCGGGTTTGCGGAAGACGCGCCGGACAGCCGCCGGATGCGGCGCGTTCAGGATCACCAGCCGGTCCACCACCTCCGGCTGCCGGACCGCGAGTGCCCAGGCGATGATGCCGCCCCAGTCGTGCCCCACGACGTGCGCGCGCCCGTACCCCAGCGCGTGGATCAGCGCAGCCACGTCCGCCTGCAGGCGGCCAACCCGGTACGCCGCCACGCCCGGCGGCTTCTCGCTGAGGTTGTAGCCGCGCAGGTCCGGTACAACCACCCGGAAGCCCGCACGTGCCAGCGGCCCAATCTGCCGCTCCCAGGCCCGCCAGAACTCCGGAAAGCCGTGCAGCAGCACCGCGGGCGGCCCGTCCCGCGGTCCTGCCGCCACGTAGTGCAGGCGCACGCCGTTGACCACCACCTGATGTTCGGTGAGCTCCGGCATGGTCAGCCCTCCGCCCGCGCCGTTTCGCGCGGCAGAAGTCGCCAGGCAAGCACGTCCAGCAGGCCGCGCGGCGTGAGCTTTAGCGCTGGAATCACCGAGAGGCCCAGAAAACTCAGGGTGGTGACCGGGTAGGGGAGGGTGCAGCCGAGAAGCCGCGCCGCCGCCGTCACCTTCGCGAGTCCCGCCGCGACCTCCCGGGGGGGCCGGTCGCTCATCAGACCCGCGTAGGGGAGGGGCAGGCTCGCGCGCACCTCGCCTCCGGAGACGACGACCACACCGCCCCCCAGCGCCTCCAGCGCCCGGCCTGCGGCGCGAATGTCGGTGTCGGTGCCGCCCAGCACCGCGACATTGTGCGCGTCGTGCAGGATGCTGATGGCCAGCGCTCCCCCGGTCAGGCCCGTGCCGGAGGTCCAGCAGGCGGCGTGCTCCCCCCGCCCGTAGCGGTCGGCCACGACCAGCCGCGCGTCTCCTGACCCCGGCGCACCGACCCCGGTGGTGATCTGGTCCGGGCACACCTCCATCACCGGCCAGTGGGCGGGGACGTCAAAGGTCGCCGTTTCCCAGCTCGGCCCCAGCGTCACGCCGCCGCCTGGGAGGGGGGGCGTCTCGCTTCCCGCCTGCGCCTCGGTGCCGCCCACGAACGTCTCCAGCACCTCGAACCCCCTGAGGTCGTGCAGCAGCACGAAGTCGGCGCGGTAGCCCGGCGCGACCAGCCCGAGGTCGTGTAGCCCCCAGTACTCGGCGGGATGACAGGTCACGAGTGCAACCGCGTCGGCGGGGTGTAGGCCGCCCGCGACGCAGGCACGCAGCAGCCGGTCGAGGTGGCCGAGTTCCAGCAGCTCGTCCACGCTGACGTCATCACTGACGAGCATGGCGCGGCGGGGGCGTTCGCGCAGCACGGGCAGCAGGGCTTGCAGGTTTTTGGCCGCCGAGCCCTCACGCACCATCAGCCACAGCCCAGCGCGCAGGCGTTCGCGGGCCTCCTGCGGCGTGGTGGCCTCATGGTCGGAGTGGGGACCGGCGGCCGCATAGGCCTGCAGGTCGCGGCCCGACACACCTGCGGCGTGGCCGTCCATGCGCCCGCCCCAGCCTGCCGCGAGCACGTCCCACGCGGTTGCCTCCAGGTTGAGCACCGCGGGGTAATTCATCAGTTCTGCCAACCCCAGCACGCCCGGCAGGCGCAGCGCGGCCGTCACCTGGGCCGCGTCCAGCTCTGCGCCCCCCTGCTCGAAGGGACTGGCGGGCACCGAGGACGGTACCGAGCCGAAGACCCGCAGGCCGGACCTTGCCCCGGCCTCCAGCATCCACCGCAGCCCGCGTGGGCCCAGCACGTTGACGACCTCGTGGGGCTCGGCTACCACCGCTGTCGTGCCCCGTGGCAGCACCGCCTCCGCAAACCGCGCGGGCGTTAGCAGGCTGGACTCGATGTGCACGTGCGCGTCCATAAAGCCGGGCACCAGATAAGCCCTACGTGCCTCCACCGTCCGCGCCGCCCGCACGCCCGAGCCCGCGCCGACGAGCGCTGCCACCCGGCCCCCCGCAACCAGCACGTCTGCCTCAAACACCTCCCGAGTCGCCGGTTGAACCACCTGGGCTCCGCGCACGAGCAGGTCGGCGTCTTCCAGCCCGCGCGCGACGCGCACCAGCCGTTGCCGCGTCTGTCTCTCGTTCTCCGTGTTTTCGGCGGTCATGGCGCAGTCTAGCCGGAGCGCTGGCGTTTGAACACGTCCAGCCCTGGCCCCCGCTCGGCCAGTGCCCGCGCAAAAGCCTGCGCGTCGTTGAGGGGCACAGCGGCCTTTCCGGGCGGGACCGCCTTGTCTCCTGGTGGCCCGCCAAAGCGCCGCGCCCGGAACATGCCCGGATGCTCCTCGAAGACCGCCGTCACGCCCGCAGGCAGCGCTGCGAGGTGGGCCGCAAACGCCTCTTCCTGCGCGAGTTCGGCGTGAGCCGCTCCCTCCCCCAGTTCGGTCAGCAGCCGGTCAATCAGGGCAAACACCCGCGCCGCATAGGCGTCCACCTCCTCGCGGCGCGGCAGATACCCGCGGTGAATCACCCGGTTGCGGAAGTCTGTGCCGAGGGCTTTGGGGGTGAGAAAGTCCGGTGCACGTCCCTCGCGCAGCAGGTACGCCAGCGCCATCATGCCGAGCTGCCGCTCGGACTGACTGGCCACGTGCCGCCAGGTGTCCTCCAGTATCGCCAGGGCCGCCCCGAAGTCTTCCTCTGCCCCAGCGGCCCGCTCCAGCGCGTACGCCCTGACGTAAAACTCGAAAAAGCGTTCGAGTGCCGCCGCGAAACTCGCCACTGCCTCCCGCGCGTAGCCGTCCATCAGCGCCTTGGTCCCCAGGTCGAACAGCACCTCGAACTTGTGCTTGCGCACAAACACACAAAACCGCGTTCCACACCGTGGGCAAGTCACGTCGTGGACGGCGCTGTCAGCGAACTCCACGCGTACCTCACGTGCACAGGCCGGGCAGGGGGTGGGAAAGAACATGGGGGAGCGGGTTACTCCACGTTGCGGGCCTGCACGGTCAGGGTGTAGGGGCCGGTGGGGGGCGTGAAAGAGGTCGTGCCGCGTACCTGCTGCTTGCCCTGAAACTTCAACGTGACCATGCCGACATGCTTTGTCGCATCGTAACTGTAGGTGAAGGGTGTGATCGCGCTGCCCGACGAATCAACGGACGTGAGGTAATCGGAGACCAGATAGCGGTTCATCCCGCTGAAAGCCGTGGTGGTGCTGAAGGCGGTTTTGAAGGCGGAACAGTCGTTCGTGGTGGTCACCGTACAACGGGCGTAATACTCCCGCAGGATCATGACGTTGTTGGCCGCGTTGTCAGCCCAGCTGTCGGGGACTTTATCTTCATCCGTGGCCGGCCATGTCGAACGGGGCTCCATGCGGTAGATCAGCTGGAGAAAAGACTGCTTGTACACCACCGCTGAACCGCTGACCTCCGCCTCTTCAACCGGGACAAGAACAGCCAGGCAAGGCGTTACGGTGTCGCACAGCCCGCTGTTGGGAGCCGAAGCGGCGTTGACCGTGAAGCCGCTTGTGCGAACAGCCAGAGCCGACCGTACCCGGTCCCCCACGTACCCGGTCACGTCGTTCAGCTCGCTCAGGCGCTGCGACAGGGCATTGGTCCGCGTGGAGATGCTGAGGGTGGAAGTCTGCCAGTTGGTGACGAGGGCAAAGACAATGCCGATGATGGCCATCGCCACCAATAGTTCCACCAACGTGAGGCCTGCGTCCCGGCGCTTCACGACGGCCTCCCGAAGTCTAGGATGAAGGTCCGCGTGGGCTGGCTGGTATGGGTGCAGGTCAGGGTAACCCGCTTGATGATGACGGTTCCGGTGGAACTGGTCTGCACATTCGTTACCGTACGCTCACAGCTGTAGCTGTTCACGCTGCTGCCAGACGGGGCGGCAGGCAGGGAGGCTGTCGCCGCTGCATCGAAGCTGACCGTGGTGGAAAAGCTGGACCGGATACCCTCCAGATACTGTTTGGCCCCGATGGTCACCGCCTGATCGGCCCGTGTTTGGCTATTGAGTTTAAAGATGGTCGGGAACATCGCTAAGACGGCAACAGACACGATGGCAAAGATCGTGATGGCCACCAGCACTTCAATGAGGGTCAGGCCCTGCTGCCTCTTATTCATTTGATGATCACCTTGCCGAAGATGCTGGTTACCCGGACGGTGCGCGCGAGGTCAGTGTTGGCCGCCCACCTGACCACAAAGGTATCCGGAGCGCCGTCCGTCGTTCCGTAGGGCGGCGTAAAGTTCATGGAACTGGCGCCAGTACTCAAGGTCAGGGTCGTGCCCGGCGGCAGGGTGTACGTCCGGGTTCTGATCAGTGTCCCGGCGGTGGTCGAGCAGATGGGACCGCTGTATTCCTTCACCTGATACTGAGTGTTGCTGGCAGCGGTCGAGACGAGCGAAATCTGCCAGCAGGCATTTGCCCGTTTGGCTCCTGTACGGGTGGCCGCCACTGCCTGCCCGAACTCCTGCGCGCCTTGCAGCACAGCAGAACTGGCACGCCAACGGGCATAGTGCGCGATGCCAACCGCGATCAGAATGCCGATGATGGCCATGACGGTCAGCAGCTCGGTGAGGGTAAAGCCCTGGCGCTTCAACGCTGCCTCCAGGTACCGGGGACGGCTGTAAAGGTGAGGGGCGAGAGGAGTGATCCGGCTTCCAGCAGGGCTCCCCGGTCATAGACGATCTTGCCGTTGCCTTGGCCGGTGCCGGCAACCTGGGTATCGCAGGAGTTGCCGGGACCACTCCCGGTGCCGCTGCTCGGGTTGGGCACACACTCGGTGCCGTACACGACCTCGGTGGCTCCTTCCGCAATAACGGCTCCCTTAATCGCGGAATTCCCCTGCTGATTGTAGTCCCCCATCACATAGACGATGCCTCGAAAGCCTTCATTACAGGTGCCGTTTACGGTCAGGTTTCCCTTAACGATCAGGACGCCGCTGCCACATAGATCTTGTCGGCCGTTGAGATTGATGTTGCCGTTAACAAGGGTAAGGCCGCTGACGTTGCCGTCGAAGCTGCTGACGGGGGTGAGCCAGCCTTGGTAGGGGCTGACATTCAGCATCTCGTTTTTGGTCTGGCCGAAGGTGTGTGTAAACAGGTCGGTTGTCTCTGTATCAGCCGCAGGATTGAAAGGATTCAGGTTGCGCAGTCGCAGGTCATTCTGAGAGACACCGTTGGTGACCTGGGATTGTCCGTCAACCCTGTAGCCAGAAGCGACGCCATGAACGTCGCGTCGGATGGGCGTGCCTTCTGCTATCGTTGTTGTGCTCGGACCCAAGGCGCTGGTTTTTTCGGTCCACTTAACCGAAATGGTCTTGGCGCTATTGTCCACGCTTTCGACCTGTCCCTTCATCCCCCCTAGAAACACCTCGGAACCGGTTATGAAGAAGGTAGGATCGGAAACATTAACCGTGCTGCTTTGATGAAGTGTCTGGGTAAAGGGGGCGGTAACGGCAGAGTCAATCCGCTCGATATTAGTACGATTGACGATTGTCGTGGCGGGAAAATTGTCCGTTAAAGTCTTGATAGTAGCCTCATTGCCCTGTACGCCCTGAACCTTATAGGTGAGAGACCCCATCTTTATATAATCTCCGGCGGCAAGAAGAGGGTCAGCATTGCCCAGAACGGAGGAGACACGGACGGTGAAGGTCGGTGCTGTGAGAGAGGCGGCGATGGTGACGCCGCCGGGTTGGTCCACCTGGGCAACAAGGACGGTACCGGAGGAATTCAGGCCATTTTCACCCTCGATGCGTGCCCCACCCTTCACGTCGACATTCGGGTAAGAGACCAGGGGCGCATCCGCACGGATGTTGTAAGCCGGGACGTAGTCAAGGTGGTAGTTTTGGAGGACAATTTTCCTGGCTGTATCCGAGGTGCCCTGAGCCACCAGGCTTAGCGTCCCGTCGCTGCCCTTGCTCTCAAAACTGAGGGTGGCTTGCTGTCCCGTCCCTGCCGTGTAGCTACCAAGCTCGTGGACCTCGAGCCAGGCGTTGATCTGCTCCGGAGTCACGCTGCCGCGTAGCCTCTGGTTGCGGGGCAGACTGTCCGTCTTGGCCTTGAACCGAACTTCAAAGGTATTCAGCCCGCTCTCCGCCGCCAGCAGCGCCTGGTACGCCGCCCGCTCGTTTACCCCGCCGCCGCGTGCGCCGAGAGCGAGGGTAGCGGTAGTACTCACGACGATGGCCAGGATGATGGCCGTAAAGAGCAGGACCACCACCAGGGCGATGCCTTCTTCCCGGCGCTGCTCGCCGAGACGCACGATGCGGACGGTCATGGGTTCACTGTAGGCACGCCTCCGGGCGGGCAACACACCCAAGTGGGGGACGAGCAAACGCCCCCATCCGGGTGTGTCGTGTTGGCATGTTCTAGGGCAGCGCCTTGTTGGGCGGCGCGATGACGTAGCTCAAGCCGCCGCTGTGCGAGAGCCACTGCCGTTCAAAGGCCGCGCGGGGATAGGTGCGGCGCACAGCCGCGTCGGTGGGCGCCGCAGGGTCATTCAGAACGGGGTTCCCTTGGGCGTCGAAGCCAACGAGGACCATCAGGTGTCCGTCACTGGCGGTGAGGGGCGCGCCGGGCAGTTCGCCTTTTTTCCAGCCCAGGCTGACGGCGAGAGGAACCCCCGCCGCCGTATACCGCTCGGCTTCTGCGAGGCTGGGAAGGCGTGTGAGAAAAGCGCGCAGGCCGTGCGCTCCGGCATAGGCGGTGTTAAAGGGCCAGTTGCCCGTGCCGCCGTAGGCCCGGTCAAAGGTGCCCTCCGCCGCCTGCGGGACCGGCACGTTCACGCCGTATGCCGCGAGGATCATGGCGACGCTGGTAGGGCTGCACCAGACCTCGCCGCCGCCTGCGTAGAGCATCTGCGACCGCTGAGGCACATTCACCAGCTTGCCCCAGGCCGCTCGGTTTCCCGGTTGTCCCAGCCCAGCCATACGTTGCGCGCGGTCCGCGGTGTTCAAGGCCAGCAGGCGAACACTTGTGCCCGCGCCGCGCAGCGTGACCCGGTACTGGTACGTGGTGGCTTTGGCGTTCAGACGCAGCGTGTCGGTCAGAACTTGCCCCGTGACGTCCTTTTGTCCGTTCAGGCTGCTGCGGCCCGCGCCGCTCTGCCAGGTTCCAAAAGAAAACCAGCGGCTCCAGTCCCCGCCGGTTCGCGTCCGCACTTCCACCGTGACGCTACCCTTGCCCGGAGTCACGGCGTTCCACGACGGCACGAGTTCGTCGAACGCCGGAACCTTGACGGGCTGGCCCGTCAGCGTGCCGCTGGTTGCGCCCGGGGCAAGGGTCAGGGCGTCACCGCGCAGCGTCACACCCCGCAGCTCCGCGCTCGCCCAGTCGCTCGCGCGCTCGTGAATCACCGTGGTCGAATTCGGGTACGTCATGGTCAGGGCCTCTGCGCCGCCCATCAGGAGCAGCGCCGTCAGGAGAGCGGCACGCATGGAGGGAATTGTGCCGCTTGGTCAGGGGGAGCGGGTGAGATGGCATGCGGGAACAGCGGAGCCTGCGGTGTGTTGTTTGGGGCCCCTTCGCTCGGGTTCGTCCTCGAACCCTACATTCGCGTCAGAGCCCCTGCAGGTACAGAAAGGCCTCGGGCAGCGCCTCGCGCCACGTCACCCAGTTGTGGCCGCTGGGGTACTCACGGTACTGGTGGGCGACCCCTCCGTCGGCCAGGGCGGCGGCCATACGGCGGTTGGGGGCGGTCAGCCATTCCAGCGTGCCCGTGTCCAGGCTCACCCTCAGGTGCCGTGGGGGGGCCGCCTCGAGCTGCTCGCGCAGCCACTCGCCCGCCGTGGTCGTGTTCACGCTGCCGTCCGGGTCCTGGGCGCCGGGCCGAGCAATCAAGGCTCCGGAGTGGCTGACCACCCGCGAGAACAGCTCCGGATGGCGGCTTCCCAGGAACAGCGAGATCAGACCACCCAGCGAAGCCCCCCACAGCCCCCGCTCGCCTACGGTCACGTGCTCGCCCTCCACGCGGGGGAAAACCTCCTCGCGCAGAAAGTCCAGGTACCGGTCATTGAGGTAATACTCGGTGCTGCGGTCACCCGGTTCCACAAACACCAGCACCGCGCCTGTAGCCAGGCCCGCCTCTACCGCCCGGTCCATCACCTCGCCCAGCTTGCCCGTGCGGTAAAAGGCCACGCCGTCCTGCACGTAGTACACCGGTGTGGGCCGGCTGTGGTCGTGCCCGTGCGGGGTATAGACGATCACGCGGCGGGTGCCGGGAAAGACGGTCCCTTCCCAGGACAGGCGGTGCGCCGTGCCTTTGTGTGTGGCGTCGGGCCGCAGCCACAGCGGGTGCCGCGCGTACTCGCCGACCACCACCGCCCGCGGGTACGGCCACCACGGGTTCAGGGAACGCTGCGGGTTCTCCGGGTCCGCGAACGCCTCGCCTGCCGCGTCAAGCCAGGCGTATTCCACCCAGGCGCCGCGCGGCAGCGTGAGCGTGAGGGGCTCGCTCGGGCGCACCGGCAGCGGCGGCTTTTTGCGCCAGTCCGTGAAGTCGCCTACAAGCGCTGCCGCGCCCGCCGGGGGAAAGAAAGTCACCTGTTGCCCCTGCACCAAAACGGCCATACGGGGGATTGTACGGGCTGGAGCCTACGCCTTGCCGCTCAGCTCTGCGGCCCTGACCAGGCCCTTCATGGCGCCGTAGGGGCGGTATTGCTCGCGCAGCTCACGTTTGAGGAACTTGCCCGTCGCACCGATGGGGATGCTCTCGGCGACCAGGGTCGCGTCGGGCAGCCACCACTTGGCGAACCGGGGAGCCAGGAACTCGGTGAGCTCCTCGTGCGTGAGCTGCTGGCCAGGGCGCAGCACCACAACCGCCAGGGGCCGTTCGTCCCACTTGGGGTCGTCCATCGCGATCACCGCGGCCTGGGCAACGGCGGGGTGAGCCATAATCGCGTTTTCCAGGTCCACGGAGCTGATCCACTCGCCGCCCGACTTGATCAGGTCTTTGGCGCGGTCCTGGATGTGCATAAAGCCTCGCTCATCCAGCGTCGCGATGTCTCCCGTATCGAACCACAGTTCGCCGTCCAGAGTCAGGAAGTTGCCGGTGCCCTCCCCCTTGAAGTAGCTGCTGGCGATCCACGGTCCCCGGATGATCAGGCGGCCCATCGTCTTCCCGTCGTGTGGCAGGCGCTCGCCCTCTTCCGAGAGGAGATCAAGCTGAACCAGCGGCACCGGACGGCCCTGCTTGGCCCGCAACCGGTAGCCCTCGTCACTCGTCTCTGGGATACCGGGGGGGACGGTGCTCGCGGTGCCCAAGGGGTGCGTTTCGGTCATGCCCCAGGCGTGGGCAAGCCGCAAGCCATGACGCTCCTCGAACGCCCGAATCAGGCTCTCCGGCGCGGCGCTGCCCCCCACCACCAGGCGCTCCAGGTGCGAGAGGTCGTATGGGTGCCCCTCGGCCTTCGCTCGGTCGAGTTCGGCCAGCAGGCCCATCCAGATCGTGGGCACACCCGCTGTGATCGTCACCGCCTCGTCCTGCAGGAGTCCGGCGAGGCTGCGCCCGTCACTAAAGATCCCCGCGAACACCTGTTTCGCGCCGTACATCGCGCAGGTGTACGGCAGCCCCCAGGCGTTCACGTGGAACATGGGCACCACCGGCAACACGCTGTCCTGCTCGCCCACATTCAGCGCGTCCTTGGGAGCGCTTGCCAGCGAGTGCAGGATCGTCGAGCGGTGGGTATACAGCACACCTTTGGGGTTTCCGGTTGTGCCGCTCGTGTAGCACATGCCCGCCGCGTCCGTTTCATTGATCTGGGGGTAACGTGCAAGCGGCTCATGACGCGTCACCCAGTCGTCGTACTCCTGAGCTCCCTCGACGGGCTGCGGGGTCGGCCCCAGCACCAACACGTGTTCCAGCCGCGGGCAGGCCGCCCGCAGCGCGGGAATCAGCCCTGCAAAGACGTTCTCCACCAGCAGCACCCGGTCTTCGGCGTGGTTTAGAATCCAGGCGATCTGCTCCGCGTGCAGGCGGATGTTGACCGTGTGCAGCACGAAGCCCGCGCTCGGCACGCCCAGGTACGCTTCCAGGTGCCGAAACGAGTTCACGGCGAGCGTCGCCACCCGCTCTCCCGGCGCGAGCCCCAGCGCCTGCAGGCCCGCCCCCAGCCGCAGCGCCCGGTCAGCCACCTCCCCGTAGGTCGTGCGGTGCTTGACCGGGAGAGGCTGGCCCGCCTCGTCTCGGCCCCCGGGCAGCAGGCTCACGATCTCCCGCTCTCTGAAGAGCGTGCGCACGCGCTCCAGGATAAAGGGCAGGGTCAGCGGAACATCCATCATATTGCCTTGCATGGGTGACCTCCAGGGGAAGGTGAGACGCGTACAGCACGCCGCGTGAGGACGCGCCGCCAGAGCCGAAGCCTGAGTGTGGGGGCATTCTAGAACACCGAGCGAGCACAGCGTATTTTCAGGCTGCCGGAGGGCGGGTAACGGTTAACCTGTTAGGCTGCGCGATATGAAGGGAAGAACCAACTCACCTCACTGGTATCCACTTCTTCAGGCATACTCGGAACGTGCCGCGCCTGTGTACACCCAGCTCTCTGAAGAGACGCTGAGCCCCGAACAGCGTGAGCAACACAGGATTGTGGGCAAGTCCTTCTTCAAGTGGGCGAGGGACATTCTGCCCATCGTGCAGCACAACCGTCTCATCCTCTCGGTCACCGGTGACTATCCCCAGTACCCATTCCTGATCCTGACTGCCGATCCACCGGGTCTGCTGGCCATGCGGACATTGGTGCAACCACATCTGCGAGTTTTTCTGCTGCCCCGTCAGGATTGGGAAAGGTTACCGGCGGTTGCCCGGCCACCCGCCAAGGCGGCCATCCACTACTGGTCGTACTTCGAGACACCTGCAGGAGAGCTTGCGCGTACAGCCCAGCTGCGCTTCCTAGAGGTTCCCCCGCAGGAAATGGTCCTGCACCGGGTAGGCCACCGTTTCAATGAGAAGGCGGGACAGGAAACTTGGCATCTATGGCAGCGAAGAGAGGGGCAGTATATGCTGTTGATGGAGGACTTCCAGAAAGTTATTCGTTAGGCTGGCATTTTGTGGAGTGCCACAGCTGCAGGGAGAGGGCGGCTCCTGCCTACGGGCCGCCCTGAGCTCTGTTCTGAGTTGGCCAGTGGGCTGCCTATCTTCTGGACCTTTTTCCAAGCAGTTTCATAGGGCAGTCAGTTCTGGCTATTCCTGGGAAGTCTTCAGGATCTAAAACTCGACACCATCCCAAGTGAGGGTTGCAGCCGGATTCTCCAGGCTCATTTGGCCATAGGTTTCGGCATAGACCTCAACGGTATCGCTCTTAACAGGCTTAAACAGGAAGGTAAAGGGCGTCGTTGGCGTGATTCGTCCTTCTGCATAGATGGTACCATTGCGCCGCTTGACCATTACGGGGATAGAGGCAGGACATTCTCCACCGTCCCTCACGATTTGAGCACGTACGACAATATCCGTATTGGGGACGTAATCGAACTTCAGGGTGCAGGTATCCGAGATGGCACGCCACGACTGATGGAAGTTGAGGTAGCGGTCAAGTACGGTCACCTCTGTCGTGGCCTTCTCGCCGCTGATTCCTGTGGCGGTTACCGTGACGCGGCCTGGACGACTCCAGAGGATGAACGAACCGTCCTGCTTGATGGTTAGCAGATCAGTGTTGCTGCTCTTCCAGCCTGAGCGGCTATCAAGCGGCTTGTTGGCGCTGAGTTGTCCCACCATCCCGCGCGCGAGTCGTAGGTTCGGGGGGCTGATGGTCAGTGGGTTCTTTACGGTGATCTGCGCTGTGGCTTTTTTTGTCTCGTCAGTTTTCGAGATAACGGTGATCGTTGTCTGTCCTTCACCTACTGCCGTCACAGTTCCGCCTGGTGACACGGTAGCGACCGAAGCGTTCTCCGTTCGCCACTCCACATCCTCGCTGGCCCCGTTCAGTACGGACACCCGCACCTTCAGTGCCACCTGCTGGCCCTGGAGGACCTCTACGGAGGTGGGCGAAACTTCAACGCTTTGCACGGATGGTGTAGGAGCAGGGGTAGGCGTGGGTACAGGTGACGGCGTCGGGGTAGGTGTGGGTGCAGGTGACGGCGTCGGGGAAGGCGTGGGTGCAGGAGCAGTAACCGCTACCCTGATTTCGGCTTTGTAGTCTCCAAATCTGACAGTCACGACAGCTTGTCCGGCAGCACGGGCGATCAACTGTCCCCCTGCTCCAATGGCCACAACCTGGGCGTCACTCGTCTCCCAGCGGAGCTCCCCTTTCACCGGGGTCATCGTGTTGTCCTTCCAGATGGCCTCAATAGCAGGCTGGTTCACTTCACCCACGTTCGCTGTCCAAACGGCCGGGGTTGCGGCGAGGGCCACGATCACGTTGGAAGGTTGTTGGGGTTGAGTCACTGGAGGAGCCGGTGCGGGCCCCGGGGGAGTGGCAGCGGAGGGTACGGGTACACCATTACAGCCGACGAGGAGCAAGGTGGTGACCAGCAGAAACCTCTTCATTCTCTTTACTTTATGCAAACTTTTAGAGCCTTCCATGAAGAAACTAGCAATGTTACTCATATTACATACTTCTGTTTTGTCTTCCTGCAGAGAGGAGCCGAGAAAGGTTGCTGTGCCGCTCGTAGATGGCAGGGAAATAGCCCATAACAAGAAAGGGAACGCGTGCGCGTTCCCTTTGCGAGGAGCTTGAACTTTAGCGAACGGAGGTCGGCTCGGCGCTGGTCGCGCTGTAGGTGGTGCCGCTCGCCACGCCCCGCGTGACCCACACGTAGTTGGTGGAGTACAGGTTGTTGCCCGTATTGGGGTTTGTCGTCGGCACAGCCGGGGAAACCGAGACGTTCTCGTGAACGACGAAGAACGCAGCACCGGGGGGCAGCGCACGGGTGATGTTGAGCACCTGCTCGCCACCCGCGTTGCTGGTGATGGTGTAGTCCGCGCCCTGGTTAAGCTGGACCGCCGTCGCGTTGTTGTAATCGGACACCACAGCACCGGTGACTGGGTCACGCTGCGGCGTAGGATCGAAGTACACGCGGGTGGCGGTTGGGTTGTTGAACAGGCCGTCACCCGGGTTGACGCTACCATCACCACTCGGGTCACCATCCACGACACCCGTCTGCGCACCGAAGGCGTACGAGATGGTGCTGTTGCCCACCGTTTCGTTGGACGCGACTTCGTTGGACAGAACGCTCACGTAGGTGGTGCGGCCGTCGGCGTTGGCACCGTTGTTGCGGGTGATCGGGTCGACCGTGTCGGTGAGCTGCGTCTGGAGCGCGACGTTGGTCTGCACGAACACGCAGTCGCGGGCGCTGTTGGGCGTGAAGTTGGGGTTGAACGTGGGCACGAAGGTCGCCACGTTGCAGTAGGTACCGCCCGCACCCAGCGGGATGGTGCTGTTCACCGTGAGAACCAGGGTGCCATTCGCAGGGATGGTGACGTTGCCAGTGCTGACCGCGTTGTTGGCGGAGGTCACCGCAACGGCGGGGTTGCCATTCACACTGTAGGTGGCCCCACTGAAGGTCACGTAGCCGTTGTTGCTGTTGTTGAAGCCCAGCGTGTCGTTGACGTTGACCGTGATGGGGGTGTAGGTCGAGGGGTTGCGGACCGTGATGGTGCTCGTGTACCCCTGACCCGGGCGCAGGACACGCGGGTTGTTGGTCTTGGTGATGGTGGGCGTGACGACCACAAGGCAGGCCTCGTTGGAGGTCGGGGCAGTGCCGAAGCTAACTTCGCCGGTGGTTGCCACGTCGCAGTACTGGCCGTCCGCGCTGGCCTGCACGTTGAAGGTAAAGGTCTGGGAATCGCCGGGAGCCAGGATGATCGGCGTCGCGGGATCCCAGGTGATGCTGTCGCCCGTGACCACACCACCCGCGCTGGGGTTGCTGACACTGTAGTTGGGGTCGTTGGTGGTGGGAGGAACGGGAGCCCCATTCACGCGGCTGAGGAATTCGCTCACGCCATCGAAGGTGCCGGTTGCGTTGCCGTTGTTCCGGACGGTGATGGTGACCGGGACGCTCTGGCCAGCAGAAGCCACGGCCGTGGTCGCGCCGTTTGCAAAGGTCTTGGTGATGGTGAACTGCGGCGCGGTAAAGATCGCACAGGCCTCATCAGCAAGGTTGACATTGTCGAAGGCGCCGAAGAAGGGCGAGTTGTAGCTGGTGATGACGCCGGTGTCGCAGTACGCACCAGGAGCGTCGGCATCAACCGTGAAGCGGAAGATGCGGGCTTCACCTTCGTCCAGCTCGTCGATGGTGTAGTCGAAGCCGTCGGCCCCCTCAGCCACCGGGATGCTGTCAACGACAGTGCCATTCTCGTCAAGGACCTGTACCGTGCCGCCAACGATGGCGTAATCGTCGGCGTTCCCCAGATTGAGCAGGTCGCTGACGTCAATATCCGTCGCAATGCCGCCGTTGTTACGGACCTCGATGTCCAGGGTGACCGTTCCACCGGTGACAGATACGACGCCGTTGTTGTCACCGTCGCTATCGGTAACGATGCGCTTGTCGATCGTCAGCTCGGGGCGCGGCGCGAAGTACTTGTTCAGGACGGCCTTGTCGATCTCGATGCCGTCGATAAAGGCCACGGCCACCACTTCCGCCGCTGCGTAGTCGCGGTTGGCGAACAGGGTGGTCCAGGTGAGGCCGTTGACGTTGGCGCTGGTCACGCCGGTGGCGTTGTTCAGCGGGTAGGTGTTGTTGCTGGCCGGGAAGGGCAGGTTGCTGCCACCCACGTAGTTGGTGATGGTGTCGGCCTGCTTGGCGTTCGCGCTGATGGAGAGGGGCTGCGCTACGCTAGGGGGCGTGATGCCGCCCGTGAAGCCCGTGTCGTTGCCGCCGTCGTCGGCTGCACCAAAGATCACGGCTCCCTCACTGCCAGCGAGGAAGGCGGCCAGAGCTGCCTGCTGCTCGGGCGTCAGCTCATCCCCTTCGTCAACGTCCTCGAACAGCTCCGCGTAGTCGGGGGCACCCGTAATGTTCCAGCGCACCGTCGCGCCCGCAACCGGGTACACGTTGCCGTCGGCGGCACGGTAGCCCACGTAAGCTACGGCGAGGTTCTGGGTACGGTCGGGGGCGACTTCGATCTGCTCACCGGCAGAGGGCGTGCCGCTGATCGCGTTGGCATCGCTCACAGTCACGCCTCCGGCCTCGTCTTCCAGCCAGGCGTTAAACACAAAGCGGCTGGCGTCGCCGTTCCGGAGGGCTTCCAGGTCAGCGGCGGGGATGGCCGTCAGGGCACCGTTCGCACCGATGTAGTAGACGCCACGGCTGGGGGTGGTACTGGGGTTCTGGGTGAGGTTGGGGGCGGTCACCTGGGTGTTTTGACCCGCCACAATGGTGAAGTTGGCCGTCTGGCTGACGTAGCCTTCGCGCGAGAAGGTCACCGTGTAGTTGCCGGGAGCCAGGGCGCTGTAGCTGCTGGGAGCAACGTCCGTACCCGCGCTGTTACGCACAACGGCGGTCACCGTGTCCGGCTTCACGATGGTCAGGCTGCCCGTAGTGACGGGATTCTGCGTCTCAGGGGGAGTGGTCACGTTCGGGCCGCCACTGCACGACGCCAGCGTCAGCACACCCGTCAGGGCCAGCAAAGCGATGTTCTTATTCATACTTCCTCCGTTGAGGGGGATTTTCCATCCTGCTTGCTGTCCTCTTGTGTCTGCTGCGTGTGTGGAGTGGACCGGAGGCCAGTTGCCGAGTTTCCTGCTCCTGTCCGCTCTGTCGCAACCCACGACATAGGGGGCACGTTAAGCGAGGATGTGAATCCTTAGGTGAGTATAGGAATGCCCTCAGGGGGTGTCAACAATGTTTGTTCGCTACAGACGTCAAATTTCCTTCATGAGTTGTAAGAAACCCATCAGCTGATACGTCCTGGGGCGAGCTATTTCCCGCTGCCCACGGGAATTTCCTGTGAGAAAGAGGCCGAGCGCAGGCACGGGCGGTTCCCGTTCTACCGTTAGAAAACCTAACAGAGGCTCCCCAAAGGCAGCCTCTCGGAGATGAGCCCTCTGGGGGCCCTCCATCCTGTTAAGGTATTCCAACTTTATTCTCATCCTCAGGGGAGGAGTTCGAGCTTCTGCATTTTTCGTGTGTCTGTTACGGGGAGCCACGGACGAGGAGTACTTTATCCCCATTCAGGTCTTCCCCAGGAGATACAGTTCTAGAATCTGCACCGCTGCGGCCTCGTCCTCGTCGGCGGCGCCCAGGGCGCGGGCACGCTGGGTGGTGAAGCGTTCGTCCTGGTACTCGACTCGGTACCCCTGTTCCGCCAGCACCCGGCCAAAGGCCCGCACCCGGTCGGCGCTGGGGCTTGGGGCTCCGTCCGTGCGCAGCGGCAGCCCCAGCAGCAGCAGTTCGGCGCCGGTCTCCTCCACCTTCAGGCGTACAGCCTTGAGGTCCAGCGGCAGCCTTTTGCGGGGCACGCTGCCCCGTCCGAACGCGAGGCGACCGGCATTCACCGCAAAGCCGATCCGTGACTTGCTCACGTCCAGCGCCAGGATGAGGGGCAGGGAAGAGGCGGGAGCGGTCATGGGTGCAGTGTAGAGGGCAGGCGCCGGGCGAACGCGGTACGCTTCCCGCATGACCAGCGAACCCGTGATCCTTGTCGAACACCGCGCCGGGGTCCGTACCCTCATCCTCAACCGTCCGGATCGGCTGAATGCGGCCAATGACGCCCTGCTCCTGACGCTCACCGCTGAACTTGAGGCGGCGGACGCGGATCCCAGCGTGCGGGTGGTTGTTTTGACGGGGGCAGGACGCGGCTTTTGTGCCGGTCAGGACCTCGGGGACGTGTCTGGCCGCGACATGACCTTTACGGAGCACCTCCACCGCACGTATAACCCCCTGATCCGCACCATTCGTGGGTTGGGCAAGCCCGTCATCACCGCCGTGAATGGCGTGGCCGCGGGGGCGGGGGCCAGCCTGGCCCTCTCCGGTGATCTCCGGCTGTGGGCAGAGTCGGCCCTTCTCATTGAGGTGTTTTCCAATATCGCGCTCGTTCCCGATTCTGGCAGCACGTGGTTCCTGCCCCGGTTGGTCGGCTACCACCGCGCCTTTGAGCTCATGGCCCTCGCCGAGCGCGTGAATGCCGAGGAGGGCCTGCGCCTGGGCCTGTGCGAGCATGTCTATCCCGACGCCACCTTCCGCGAAGAGGTGCAGGCCTACGCCGAACGGCTCGCCGCGCGCCCCGCCCATGCCCTCAAGCTCACCAAGCAGGCGCTGAATGCCGCTCTGACCAGCACGCTGGATGAGGCGCTCGACCGGGAAGCCGAGCTTCAGCAGCTCGCCGGGGACCACTGGGAACACGAGGAGGGCGTGACGGCCTTTAGGCAGAAGCGCCCGCCGCAGTTCGTGCGGGGAGAATAGAGGGGGAGAGGCTCCCCATACCGTTGCGGCGACAGTGCCCGCCCGCTCACCGCCTGTAAGCCCCCGCACCGTCTTTTGCCTCAAGCCGGGTCAGCATCGTGCATGTTGCTCAAGGGAGCGTGGCTCAGGATGGGAGGCGTGTCTCTCCTGCTGTCAGCGGCAGCGCTCGCGCACTACGCACCCGCCTTGCCAGACAGCGTCATTGCCAGGCCTGCGCGGCAGTTCGGGTTGCCGTTCGGGGGAGCGCCGGGGCCAGACACCTGGCTGCTGGGACAGGGGTACGGGAACACGACGGGCGCGTACCGGCAGCGGCGGAGCACCTACGGGAACCTCCAGGGGCTCCACGCGGGGCTGGATTTCAGCGCCCCCTGCGGGACGCCCGTCCTCGCCATCGGGGACGGAGTGGTGGCGGAGGTGGACGGTCCGCACGGCAGCCCGCCCCATAACGTAGTGATCGACCACGCGGGGAACCTCAGCAGCCTGTACGGACACCTGCGGGTGCGGTCGGGGCTGCGGGTGGGGCAGCGGGTGAAGCGCGGGGAGCCCATCGGGGAGAGCGGCGACTCGCAGGGAACGTGCGTGAGCGCGCCTCACCTGCACCTCGAACTGCGCGACCGCTCGCACCAGCGCCTCTTTAACCCGGTGCCCTACATCGCGGCAGACTGGGACTCGCTCGCCTTGGCAGGCAGTTTTGGCCGGGGCTACGAGTACGACCTCGCGGCTCCCCGCAAATGGCAGACGCCGGAATCACAGCCGGAAGTGCGCCGGGGTGGTCCCCTCCTCAACGAGTTTCCGCGGCCCTGGCCGCCTGCGCCGGGAGGAGCACGGTGAGGCGGGTTTTGGCCCTGACCCTCGCCCTGGGGACTTCGGTCCTTGCGGCAACCCTGCCCTCCCGCGCCGTGCTGAGTGGCGCCTGCTGTCCGGGGGCGGTGTGGACGCCGGACTCGCGGGCGCTGCTGTTCCTGGACGGACCACCTGCGCGCGCCTCGACCGGCATCTACCAGGTGCCCGCCGCGGGCGGGCCGGTCACCCGGCGGTTTTCCAGCGTCGCCTTTTTCTCGCCGCGCCTGCTGTGGGCCGTGCGGCCCGGCTCGGGGGCGAGCACCACCGTGGAGCGCCTGGCAGACGGTCGGAAGTTTACCCTGCCGACGTACGGTGCGGACGTGATCTGGAACCGTGCCGAAACGCAGCTGGCCTACACGCGCACGGACACGACCGGCAACTTTGACCGCCGCACGACACGGGTCTTTGTGGCGGACGTTTTCGGGGCCCCCCGCTCGGTCGCGACCGTGTTCGGTGGGGGGGTCGTCGGGTGGGTGAATGACCGCACCCTTCTGCTGACCGGCAAGCGCAACCCGGCGGACCGGGACCGTGACCTCTTCACCCTGGACACCCGCACGGGGGCGCGGGGCACCCTCGCTTCCGCCCTCTCCTTTCGCGGGCTCAGCCTGAGCCCGGATGGGGCGTGGGTGGCCTACTACGTCGCCTTTGACTCGCCCGCCCGCAACGGCCTGTGGCTGCGGCCTGCGGCGGGCGGCGCGGCCAGGAAGCTCACCCCGTTCGGCGCCTACCGCTGGCGCGACGAGCGTCGTCTTCTCCTGATCCCCCTTATGCCCGATGGCAGCCCACATGTTCTGCGCGAGTACGACGTGCGGGCGAATGCCTGGCGTACCCTTGGTGACCTGGGCGACCAGGTGCGCCAGGGTGACTGGTCGGTCAGCCCCGACGGACGCAGGCTGGCGTACCTCAGCGCGCGGGACGGAAACGTGCGGGTGGTGGAGCTGCCGAAGGAAGGCGCCAGGGAGTAGGTCTGAGGGTTGGGCCCCTCACGTCAGAAACAGCCGGTATGCCGCGTTCTCCGTCATGTCCTGCGCCGGGTAGCCCAGCCCCGCCAGGAAAGCGGCGAACTCGGGCAGGTCGGTGTCTGGGACTTGGATGCCCGCGAGGACGCGGCCGTGAGCGCTGCCGTGGTTGCGGTAGTGAAAGAGGCTGATGTTCCAGCGGCCATGCAGGTGCGTGAGGAACTCCAGCAGCGCCCCGGGCCGCTCGGGGAAGGTAAAGGCGTACACCCGTTCGTCGGTCGCCTCGGGGGCACGGCCGCCCACCATGTGCCGCACGTGGACCTTGGCGAGTTCGTCCCCCGAGAGGTCGGTCACGGCGTACCCTTGGGCGCTGAGGGCCTGCACGAGTTCAGTTCGTTCGGCCGGGTGCCGGAGCTGCACCCCGACAAAGATGCGGGCCTCGTTGCGGGGCGCGTAGCGGTAGTTGAATTCGGTGATGGCGCGGGGACCAACCACCTCGATAAAGGCGCGAAAGGCCCCGGGCCGCTCGGGGATGGTGACGGCCAAGACCGCTTCCCGCTGCTCGCCGATCTCGGCGCGTTCGGCCACGTGGCGCAGGCGGTCAAAGTTCAGGTTGGCGCCGCTGGTCACGGCGATCAGGGTTTCTCCCCGCAGGCCGCGTTCCCCCACGTACCGCTTCAGGCCCGCCACGGCGAGTGCTCCGGCGGGCTCCATCACCGCGCGGGTGTCGTCAAACACGTCCTTGATGGCGGCGCACACCTCGTCGGTGTTCACGGTGATCCAGTCGTCCACGTAGCGGCGAGTCAGGTCAAAGGTGTAGCGGCCCACCTGCCGCACGGCCACCCCGTCCACAAAGATGCCCACCTGCGACAGGCTCACCCGTTCCCCTGCCTGAAGACTCTGGTACATCGCGTCGCTGTCGTCCGGCTCCACGCCCACGACGCGGAGGTCGGGCCGCAGCGCCTTGAGCACGGCCGCGACGCCCGCGATCAGGCCACCGCCGCCCACGGGCACAAACACCGTGTACGCGCCCGGCGTGTCCACCTGCCGCAGCAGTTCCAGCGCGACCGTGCCTTGCCCGGCCAGCACGTACGGGTCGTCGTAGGGGTGAATGAAGGTGAGGCCGCGTTCGCGCTGGAGGGCATAGGCGTGGGTCTCGGCGTCGCTGAAGGAGTCCCCGCAGAGGATCACCTCTGCACCCCGGCGGCGGCACGCCTGCACCTTGATCTCGGGCGTGGTCGCGGGCATCACGATCACCGCCCGCACGCCGAGCTGCGCCGCAGCAAAGGCCACCCCCTGCGCGTGGTTGCCCGCCGAGGCGCAGATCACGCCCCGAGCTGCCTCCTGCGGCGTGAGCTGGCTCATGCGGTTAAAGGCGCCGCGCAGCTTGAAAGAAAAGATGGGCTGCTGGTCTTCGCGCTTGAGCCACACCGCGTTGCCGGTGCGGGCGGTGAGCCCCGGCGCGGCGCTGAGGGGCGTTTCAACCGCCGCGCGGTAGACCTTGCTGGTCAGCGCCAGGCGCAGCACGTCCTGTGCGCTGAGGGTGCCCGGCTTGAACTCCTGTGTGTGCGTCATGGGTTCCCCGCTCTCCCAGAAAAAGCCCCCGCGGTGGGTGCGGGGAGCGTGCAGCGCGCAGGCTGGAAGCGTTACTCCCCAAACCTGCGAATAATTCGCGCCGCCTTCATGGGAGCAGGATAGGTGGGGGGCGGCGAGGGGGAGGGTGGTGTGGGTAGACAAATGGGGGCAGGGGAAGCGGCGCTGCGCTGGGCAAGAGTCGTCCCGGACGGTAGAAGCTTGGCGGCCTCGCCCATGTTTCTGCCTGGAAAGCAGAGCGGGAAGGCGGGAATGGTGGGAAGGGCGTGACAGAGATGGGAGGGGGTGGCCGCCGCCAGGCTACCCCGACCGTCCCCACGGCCGCCCTCCTCTACCGGCCACCGTTGCGGCGAGGTCATAGGCCACGGCGAGGCCCAGCGTGTCCGCCAGCGGTCCACCGAGGAGGAGGTGAACGCCTTCGGTGAGTTGCTGGTGGAGGGGCGGCGTATCTGTTCGTCCGTGCGGCAGGGCCAGCCACGCGCCGGGCACGTCCGCGAGGCTATGGCCGACTTCGAGCGCCTCCGAGGCGAGGGGGGGAAGGGCGTCCATCAAGCGGATCAGGTCTTCGAGCGTTTCCCGGCGCAGGCCGACGGGCACGCCGGTGAGGCGGCCGCCCGTCGGGAGGTACCCGTGCGGGTCGCGGTGGTGGATGGGCGGAATCAGGGTGAAGCCGCCGTGCTGCGGACGCAGGGTGAGGCCGCCCGCACGCAGGACGGGCGTCGCGTCGTCACTGGGCGTGTTCAGTCGGGGCGTCTGCCGGTAGGCGCGGCCGTGCGCTGTGTGAAGGCCCAGGTCGTGTTCAGCGGCGTGCGGGCCTTCGGCGCCCATCGCCACGATCACCACCTCCGCCCGCAGCTCGCGCGTCTCGTGCGTGACGATCTGGTGGGTGTTCGTGACGGTCAGGCGGTCGAGCCTCAGGCCGCCGGGCACGAGGTGCGCGTGGGTATTGAGCAGGAGGTCGGCCCCCGCCCGCACCGCTTCCTGCCCGCAGGCGAGGGCGAGTGCGCCGGGGCGAAAGGTCACGGCCGCCTCATCCAGCTCGGCCCAGGGCAGGGCCTGCGGATTGAGCAGGGGGGCGGCCTCCGGAAAGCGGGTCAGGACGGCGGGTGTAGGAACACGGCCTGGTCCCTCCTCCCCGTGCAGGCTCAGCAGGGGGCGCGGCTGGAACTGCACGGTTCCGAAGCCTCCTGCCACCTGGGCCCGCACCCACGCCGCCTCCGCCTCGCGTCCGCTCGGCACGTCCAAGGTGGTCCACACTCCCGGAGCGAGAATCGTGGCTCCTTCCTCGTTCGGGAGGCCCCCCCGCTCGACGAGCAGGAGACGCAGCCCCGGCGCGAGCTGCCGCAGAAACAGCGCGCAGGCTGTGCCCAGGCGCCCTGCCCCCACGACCACCACGTCGTACGCCTCCTCCGTGAATGTCTGCCCGACGTGGGCCCAAACCCGCCCGCTGCCTCCGGTCATGGGTGCATGATGCCGCGTGAAGGAGGCTGAGGGCTGCCCGCTGAACGCTCTCCCTCTCACCTTCCTGTCAGGCGGCATACAGAGGTGCCCCCGTATACTCGCGGGGCACATGCGCACACTGATGTTGATGCTGGCGCTCTCTGCGGGCGCACTTCCCGTGGCCCGGGGGCTGAATGTCCGGGTGCTTGTGGCCAGCGGCCCGGAGGTGACGGTGCGCCTGCCGGTGACGCCGCTGAACCCGCCGGCCTCGCCCCTCGCGCCTGCTCCGGTGGTGGTGCCGCAGCCCTTCAGCGAGAACACCTGGACCGTGGGCGTGCGCGGCGGCGTGCTCACACTGAACGGGCAAGACGCGGGGAGCACCACGCTGTACCTGCCGCCCAGTCCCGGAAGCATGGTGACCATTGCGGGCAAGACCTACCGCGGCGGTGTGCTGCTGCGTGCGGCGCAGGGGAGCGTGCAGGCGATCAACGTGGTCGACGTGGAGGACTACCTGCGTGGCGTTGTCCCCGCCGAGATGCCGCCGAGCTGGCCTGCCGCTGCGCTGGCCGCTCAGGCGGTGATCGCCCGGACGTACGTGGCGGCGCGGGTCAACCCCGCCCAGCCCTACGACACCTGCGCGACCGAGAGCTGCCAGGTGTACCGCGGCGTCGCCGCCGAACAGGCGAGTGCGGACGCCGCGATTCAGGCCACCGCCGGACAGGTCGTCGCCTACGGGGGCAAGCCCGCCAGCACGTACTTTTCCAGCGATTCCGGGGGCTACACCGCGTCGAGCGCGGAGGTGTGGGGCCGCGACCTGCCCTACCTCCCCGCCAAGGCCGACCCGTACTCGGCGGGTGGTCCCCGCGCCCGCTGGCGGCTGGAAGTGGCTGCGGCGCAGGTGCAGGCCGCGGCTGCCCGTTTTCGGGTACGGGTCGGCACGCTGCGGGACGTGCGCGTAACTCGGACCAGTGAGTCCGGGCGGGCACAGGAGGTCACCCTGACGGGCAGCGGGGGCACAGCGCGCCTGACCGGTACGGATGCGGGCAGCTTCGTGCGGGCGCTGGGAGCGGCGAGCAGCCGCGCAACCCTCAGCGGTCCGGTCGGCCCCACGACGCCGCTGGTGGTGGAGGGCTCAGGAGCAGGGCATGGCGTGGGCCTCTCGCAGTACGGGGCGCTGGGGCTGGCCCGGCAGGGACAGGACCACCTGCACATCCTGGGCTTTTATTATCCGGGCACGGCGCTGAGCCTGCTCGCTGAGGCTCCTGGTACGGGCCGACCCGTGCTGGCGCAGCTGCGGCCGCTGCCCACGCGCCCGGCTCTCCTCGCGCTGACGGGGCGTCATGGCGAGTAGGAATGTCGGGAGGCGGCGGCGGGCGCTGGTGGCGCTGTCCTCGCTGGTGGGGCTCTGCGCACTCGGGGACGCGGCGGCCCGGACCGTGCGGATCGTGCAGGCGCAGGCGCTCGAACTGCGCCGCCTGGACGGGCAGGAACTCGTCATCATCAGCGGGGGCGAGGCGGGCACGCCCGTCGAGCTGCGGGTGGATGACGATCTGGTGCGCGCAGCGCGGGTCGAGTACAACCGCACCCGCCGCACGCTGACGCTCGTGGGGGCAGCCACCTACCGCACCGCCAAGGACGGCCAGACCCTGCAGGGTGAAAACCTGGTCGTGGACCTCGCGGCAGAACAGCTGACCGGCGAGGACGTCCTGATCAGCGACGGCGACATCGAGATTCGCGGCAGCGAGGTGGAACGCATCCCCGGGCAACTGCGCGCGACGGGCGGCTACTTCACCCCCTGCGCGAAGTGCGGCCGCACCCCCAATGACTACGCCTTCCGCGCCGAGCGGCTGATCGTGTATCCCGGTGACCGGCTGGTCGCGTACCGAGCGCAGTTCCTGCTGGTCGACGTGCCGGTGCTGTACCTGCCCGTCGTGGTGATTCCGCTCAATGACCCCGAGCGGCAGCCGCGCCTGGCGGTGGGCCAGAGCAGCCCGGACGGCCTGACCGTCGAGGCGGACCTGCCCTTTTCCATCGGTGCGAGCACGCTGGGCACCACCCTGCTGCGCTACTACGAGAACCGTGACCCCAGCCTTGGCCTGGGCGTGGCGCTGCGGTCCTACGCGCCGCTGCCCTTTGTGGACCGGGTGAACCTCTATACGCTGGCGAATCCCAAACCGTTTGCCGCGGACGGCACCCGCTCGGTGGGGTACGACGTGGACCTTGACTTCAGCGTGCGGGGCCGCGTGCCCCTCGCGCTGGCCGTGCGCGACCTGGACTACCGCCTGAACGTGAATCGGCGCGATATCGGCCGCTCCCCGACGGATCCCGAACGGGGCGTGACCCGGGTGGACTTCAGCGCGAACGTCGAGTACCCCCTCTTCAGCGCGCAGCTCAACTACCTCGACCGCTACGGCCCGGAACCGAGGGCGGCCCTCACGACGCCCCTCAGGCAACCGGAAGTCGTGGTGGATCCCAAGCCCTACACCCAGGGGAACTTCAGCGCCGACTTCAAGGTCACGGCGGGCCTGTATACCGCGCAGAGTAATCCCCTCTCGCGCAGCGCCTCCCTGCAGGGGGTCAACATCACGACCACCCGGCTGGAAGAACAGCACACCCTGACGTACAGCGCGCAGCCGTGGCGGAACGCAGACCTCACGCTGCGCAATACCTTTACCGGGCGGTACTACGGGACCGGGGCACGGACGGTGCAGCTCGACCTGGGCGCGCAGCTCACGCAGCGGTTCAACGTCACGAACACCTTCACGGTCCGCTCCAACTACCTCCGGATCGAGGGGACCAGTCCCTTCGCGTTCGACGCCCTGCGTGGGCGGGTGCTGAGTGCGCCCCTGACCCTGGAGCTGAACACCGTGCCGGTGCCGGACGTGACCTTTGGCGTCTCGTACACCCGCGACCTGTTCTTGCCCTGGAATCAGCAGGCCCCCGCCACCTTCCGCCTCAACGTGAACCGGGCGCCGGTCAACCTCACGTACAACCTGTCACACAATTTCGCCACCCAGGAGCTGGAGAGCACCTCCTTTAACCTCACCCTGGGGGACGGTGGGCGCTCGGCCACGCCGGTCACGCCCCGTCCCGGCGAGCCGCTGCCCTTTCGCGTCACCTGGCCCGCGCCCAACCTCACCCTCACGGCGAGCGGCGGGTACACCCGCACCGAGGGCTTCCAGCCCTTCACCGTCCGCGCGACCGTCACCGGAGACAACCGCGCGAACAACTTCAGCGTGTACGCCACCCACGATATCCAGACGCCGAGATTGCGGGCCGTGGGGGTGGAATTCAGCGGGGTAGGGCGCACGGATACCGTGCTCAACCCCATCAGTTTCACCGGGCGCGAAAACCTCAACCTGCTCACGCCACGCCTCACGGGCAGCTACAGCCTGACCTGGCGCAGCCTGTACACCGTCTCGCACGCGCATGACCTCGCGCTGGAACAGGCCGAGACCGTGAAGGAAAGCGGCACCATGAGCTTCAGCGTGGGCACCGCCGCGGGCCGCGCGACGAACTGGCAACTCACCTACGGCGGCCCGTACGACCTGCGGCGGGGCGGCTTCACGCGGCCCACGGTGACGGGCAACCTCACCGCCTCCCGCCCGGGGCAGCGCCTGGCCCTCTCGGCGGTGGTGAATACGCCCGGCCTTGACCAGCCGCGCACCGAGCTCGCCCGCGCGGACGTGAATGCCGAGTGGCAGTTTGGGACGCGGGTGGCCCTCTCTGGCCGCGCCGCCTACACCCGCAGCCGCACGGGCACCTATCCGGGCGACATCGCGACCGACACCCTGATTCTTGATCCGCTGCGGGTTGGGATCGCCCTGGGCAACGGGCCCCGACCCGGCGCGTACCTCACCGGCAGCCTGCGGCAGACCTTGACCTGGCGGGACGGCGAGCGGCTGAACCCCGCGCCCCTTGCGCCGGTGATCGGTCTCACCATCGACCGCTGCTGCTGGGCGCTTCAGGCGGAGATCGACCTCAGCCTTCAGCGCTACCGCCTCGGCATCAGCCTGCCCGGCAGCACCCAGTATCCCCTCTTCGAGTACGGCACGGGGGGCCTGAATGTGCCCCTGCTGCCCGGCACGCTCAACCCCGGTAACCGCTGATCCCCGGAGGTCCCCCATGAACCGCCTGCCTCTCCTGCCCTTCGCCGCCCTGCTCCTCGCCGCCTGCACCGGCACCGAGGAGGGCACGCTCCCCGTTCGCCTCGCAGTCCTGACGGACGGGGGAGCGACCCTGCGGGCCGTCACCACCCGCGGCACCGGCGTGCAGCCCGTCCCGGTCCCCGACGACCCCGACCCCATCAGCGTGAATGGCGGCGTGGCCCTCGGCACGCTGCCCGGCGGCAAGCGGTTTGCCCTCACCCTGACGGGGGGCATCGAGAGCCGCGCCGTGAACCTGGCGGACCCACAGCCCTTTGCCGCGCCCTTTGACGTTCCCGGCTTCAGCCCGCCCTGTCTGAAGACGACGGTCCTGAATGCCCAGCGTGACCGCCTCCTCACCCTCAGCGAGTGCGAGAACGGGCGGCAGCAACTCGCCCTGTACCGCACGGACGGAACGCTGGTCTGGCGCGCTCTTCCGCCCGTCGCGTATGTCCCCACCGATCCCGACGCGCCCCCGACGCGCCTTGCCCTGACCCGCACGAATAACGTGGATATCGCCATTGTGGCCCGCCCCGCTCTGGGCGGCGGGAGCGAGGTGCTGCGCGTGGCGTCGGAAACGGGGAGGGAGGTGGCCGACGTCAGCGACCCGGTTCCCACCCCGGCCATCCGCGACCTCGCCCCCGCGAGTAGCGGCGTGATCTATGCCGCCACCGACGCGGGCATTCAGCCCCTGACGGAGACCGGGGTGCCCAACGCGCAGGCGGCGCTCGCGGCCTTTGGAACAGGGCGGGTAGACCGGATCTGGACCTCGGTGGGCAGTGGCGTTGGCGGCAGCCTGATCGCTGCCTGGCGCGACACCGCCCTGAGCGGCGGGGGCAGCGAGCCCCTGCGCCTTTGGGACGCTGCGGGCGGCCGCACGAGCGCCGTGACCGTCGTCAATGTGGCCGAGCTGCGCGACGTGACCTTTGCTCCGGACGGCAACCTCTATGCCCTCACCCGCACGGCCCTCACCAGCTACGACGTCCTCTTCGGCCTCAGCCAGGGCAACTGGCGTGCGACGACGCTCCTCTACAACCTCAGCGGTGGCCAGGCGGTGACCTGGCTGGTGCCGTGAGAGGCTGCCCTCACGCCCGAGCGCCCAGAACCGTCAGCAGCGCTCCCGGCACCGCGCCCCGCGCGCCCAGCAGCGGAAGGCCGCCGCGCACGAGCAGTGTAAGCACCGCCCCATCCGCCGAGCGAAAGCCCAGGGCGGTGCGGGTGCCGCGGGCAACGCCGTCGTGCCACCACACGCCGCGGGTCTGGAACCAGCCGGGCGCCACACCGGTGAGGTGCGGGGGCAGGCCGGGCGGACGGATGACGGCCTGCTCGTCCGTTCCGGCCCGGCCTTCGAGGTGGGCCTGGCCGAAGGCGAGGAGGTCCGCGGCGGTGCCGAAGAGGCCCCCCGCGCCCACAAGCGGTCCGAAGCCCGTCACGCCCTCCCCGAAGAGGGTGGCGGCGGGCGTGACCAGGCGGGCCGGGTGAGGGGAGAGGGTGACATTCTCTAGGCCCAGCGGGCCCGTCACGTACCGCCTGAGCGCTCGCCCGTAGCCCGCCGCGCTGGGCTCCTCGCCCGCTGCGTGCGCGAGGGCGAGCGCGAGGACACCTGCCCCCAGGTTGGAGTAGGTGAAGCGTCCGGCCAAGCGGGCGTTGGCCCAGCGCCGCGCACTCGCCAGGGCCGCCGCTGCGCTCATGCCGCCGTACGGGTCCTGGAAGCGGGTAAAGGTGGTGAGGGCCGCTCGCGCGGGATGGGGCGGCAGCCCTGCCGTGTGGGTCGCGAGTGCCCGCACCGTCACAAAGGGTGGAAAGCCGCGCAGGGGACCGCCCAGGACCGCCAGGGGGAGGTCCCACGCCAGCCGCCCCTCCCGCACGAGGGCCGCCGCGAGGGCCGCGGTAAAGGGCTTGGTCACGCTGGCGAGCTCGAAGATCCCCCCTGCGGGCACGCCTCCCAGCCCGGCGAGGGCCACCCTTTCCCCTCGGGCCGCCCCCAGCAGGCCGCCTTGCCGCAGCGCGGCCTGCAGCAGCGGCCGGGCCGCACGCAGGTCCTGGCCCAGCACGTCCGCGACCTCCCCAAGGGCGCGGCGCAGGGGATCACGGCGAAACATGCCCCAGGGTAGCGCCCTGGTCCTGCTACGCTCAGGCATGACCGCACCCCGCGCCGCGAAAAAACCCCTGACCCATGACCTGCACGGCGAGTCCCGTCCCGACGATTACCACTGGCTCAAGACCCAGGGCAGGGCGGACCCCGAGGTGCTTGCCTACCTGAGAGCCGAGAATGCCTACCTGGACGGGGTGATGGCGCCGCTGCGGGAGACGCAGGAGGCGATCTACACAGAACTCCTCTCGCACGTGCAGGAAGACGACGATCAGCCGCCCGTCCGCGAGGGAGACTGGCTGCACTTCACCCGCACCGTGGCGGGCAAGGCCCATCCCATCTTCCTGCGCCGTCCGGCAGCCGGAGGAGACGAGGAGGTGCTCCTTGACCTCAACGCGCTGAAGGAGGAAGAAGGCCATACCAACGTCTGGGTGTACGCGACCCGCCCCAGCCCGGACGGGCGCTTCTGGGCCTACCTGCTGGACACCACTGGGCAGGAGGTGTTCGAGCTGCGGGTGCTCGACACGCGGACGGGGCGGCTGGCCGAAGAACCCCTCAGGGCCGTGGGGGGCTGGACCCTCGAGTGGACCGCGGACGGCACGGGGCTGATCTATGCCACCGACGACGCGACCCAGCGCCCCTACCGCATCTGGCGGCACACCCTGGGTCAGGCGCAGGCTTCGGACGACCTGCTGTGGCAGGAAGATGACCCGACCTTCCGGGTGGGGGCAAGCCTCGCAGAAAACGGCGGGTCCATCCTGATCGGCAGCGAGGCGGGGATCACCTCCGAATGGCACGCGCTGGACGCCCGCGACCCACAGGCCCGGCCCCGCCCCATCCTGCCCCGTGAGCCCGGGGTGGAATACGCCGTGACCGATGGTGGTGACCACTGGCTCGCCCTCACCAACCAGGGCGGTGCCACCGAGTTCCGCTTGGTGCGCCTGCCGAAAACGGCGGGACTCACCTGGGCGGACGCCGAGGCGGTGATGCCCTACGACCCCGGGCGGCACCTGACGGAAATGCACCTGTTCCGTGGCCACCTCCTGGTGTCCGGGCGAGAGGGCGGCTTCACCCGTTTGTGGGTGCTGCCCCGCACGCCGGAGGGCTACGGCCCGGCCCGGCGCGTCGAGTTTCCGGAGGAGAGCTACACCGTTCGCATTGGACCCAACCACGTCTTTGAGACGACCTCCGCCCGCATCCTCTACACCAGCCTCACCCGGCCCACGGAACACCTCGACCTCGATCTGAATACCCTTCAGACCACGCTCGTCAAAGCCACGCCCGTCCCGAACTACGACCCCGCGCAGTACGTGGCCGAGCAGGTGTGGGCCACCGCAGAGGATGGCGAGCGGGTACCGGTCAGCCTGGTGCGCCGCCGGGATACCGCGCCTCCCGCGCCCACGCTGCTGTACGGCTACGGCAGCTACGGCATTGCCCTGGACCCCGGGTTCAGCCTGACCCGCCTCCCCCTCCTTGACCGTGGGTGGGTGTGGGCGGTCGCGCACATCCGCGGCGGCAGCGAACTGGGCCGCCGTTGGTACGACGCGGGCAGGCTGGCGCACAAGATGAACACCTTCACGGACTTCATCGCCGCCGCCGAACACCTCCAGAAGAGCGGTGTGGCCTCGGACCTGGTGGCGATGGGCCGCAGCGCGGGCGGTCTGCTGATGGGCGCCGTGTTGAACCTGCGCCCGGAGCTCTTTCGAGCGGCCTTTGTCGGCGTGCCCTTTGTGGACGTGCTGTCCACCATGCTGGATAGCAGCCTTCCCCTCACCACGAACGAGTACGACGAGTGGGGCAACCCGAGCGAGCCCGAGGCCTACGCCACCATGCGCGCCTACAGCCCCTACGACAATCTTCAGGCCCGCGTGTACCCGAACCTGTTCGTCTCGACCGGCCTCAACGACCCCCGCGTTGCCTACTGGGAACCCGCCAAGTACGTCGCCCGCCTGCGCGACCTCGCCCAGCCCGGCAGCGGCGTGATCGTCCTCAAGACGAACCTGGGCGCTGGACACGGCGGCTCCAGCGGCCGCTACGACGCCCTCAACGAACTCGCCGAGGAGTACGCCTTCGCGCTCGCGGCGGTGGAGGGGAAGTTGGAGGGCAATAAAAAAGCCGCCACTTCGGGCGGTGATGGTTAAAAGATAGCGTGGAATGCAGGCCGTGTCAAATTATGCATGCGGATGGTGTTGTGGGGAGCCTCTCACGCCCACTTCAGCGGCACCTCCACCTCCACCGTGCCGACCTCCCGCCCCGCCCAGTTGTGCAGCACGCGAGGGGCAAGGGCGCGCAGCTCCTCCGTGACGGGCCCCCCCAGCGCCGCCAGCACGGCAAGCGCGACATGGGGCCGAGCCCGCTCGCCGCCGTCTTGCACCTTAAAGGCGACACCCAAGGGGCCGTGCGGCGTCTGGCGGAGCGCCATCCCGTAAAAGGCTTCCGCCCCCATCTTGGCGGCGAGGCCTGGAACAAGCGGCATCAGCGTGGTGTCGAGCCGCCCGGGACCAGCGATCAGAAAGGGGTGGGCCGTCATCGCCCGAAAGACCCGCTCGAGCGCGGGGGCCAGTGTCCCGGTGGGGGCGGCCAGCCGCGCAAAGATGCGGGCTGCCCCATGCAGCGGCAGGGCGAAGGCAGGAACGCTACACCCGTCCGTTCCTCCACGAACGTCGTCCAGAGGTACGCCGCCGAGTTCGGCGTGCAATTCTCGGATTCGCACCTGAAGCGGGTGTTCGGGCTCGGTATACCCCTCACGCGGCCAACCGTTGCGCAGGCAGGCAAGGAGCATGCCCGCGTGCTTCCCGGAACAGTTGTGGTGTAGCGGTGTGGG
>NZ_JQNI01000002.1:1375000-1397500 GCF_000745175.1 Deinococcus sp. YIM 77859 | reverse complement strand
CAGGCGGATGCGGCGCTGGCGGCTGGAACCCTCACCGCCGAGCAGGAGCAGGAGCTGCTTGAGGACTACGGCGAGGAACTGCTGGGGTATACGTATCTGGAGTACGAGGAAGGCTAGGCCAGAGGCTTCGCGACGCAACGAAGGCGAAACACCACCCCAAGCCGTTGGCCACCGGGGGGGTCAGCCGTCCCAGCAGAGAGGGCCCGGAAAAAAGAAGCTGTCCAGCATCGAGCCGAGGCTGTGGGTTCTGCGCCTTGGTCCGCACCTAAAGGCCAGGCGGTGCTGGAGTGCGGTTCATTCCGAACTCGTCGGCCCTGGGGCTGAGCGCTGCGTCCGACAGCTCGGTCAGGCAGCCCTTCCCCGAAACTCGAAACTCGTGCCCTGCGTGAGGAGTCGCCAGAACAGCAGCACGTAGACGAGCAGCTTGGACCACAGGTTCTCCAGGCGTTCGGGCACAGTTCGCGTTCGTTCGAGGGAGCTCTGTGGACAAGCAAGAGTGGGGGGAAGTGGACGCGCGGCTCTCCCGGCGCTAGAGCAAGCCCCGCACTTGGCGTTTCGTGTCGCCTTCGCCCACCTCCCTGCGCGCTACCCTGTGCCCCATATGCCGGACGCCCTCATCACGCTGGAAGTCGAAAAACTCGTTGCGGGGGGACTGGGTCTGGCCCGGGACGCGTGCGGCGTTGTGCTGGTGCGCGGGGCCCTGCCGGGTGAGCGGGTCACGGCCAGCGTTCGCGTGGGCCGCGGCGTGCGCCAGGGCATCACGCGGGAGGTGCTGCGGGTAAGTCCCGACCGGGTCGCCGCCCCCGACCTCCCCACGACGGATCTCGCGCACGCGGCCTACTCGGCACAACTGGTCTACAAGCGCGGCTTTGTGGAAGAGGCGCTGTCACGGATCGCCAAGCTGCGGCATCCGGTGGGGGAGACGGTGGCCAGCCCGCGCGAGTGGCGTTACCGCAACACGGCGCAGTACCTCGTCACGCCCCAGGGGTTGGCGTACCGCGAGCGGCGCGGCCATGAGCCGCTGGTGGTGGGCGAGGACCCCCTGGTGATGGAGGCCATCCAGGCGGTGATGAAGCGCCTCGACCCCGCGCGGCTGGACCCGGCGACCGAGGTGGCCTTTCGCGCGAGCCGCCTGACGGGTGAGGTGGTGGCGGCGCTCATCGGCGCGGGGGAACCGCGGGCCTTTTTGCGCGCCTCGGATCACCTGCTGGACGCGGGGGTGGTGGGCGTGAGCCTGGCTCAGCCCGCCGGGAGGCGTTTCGGGGCGGGCGTGCGGTTGATCGCGGGTGAGGCCGAGATCCAAGAACAGTTCGGGCGCGTGCGGGTCGCGGTGACGGCCACCGGCTTCGCGCAGGTGAACCCGGAAGCCGCGGGTCTGGCGTACATCCGCGCGGCGCAGCTGGCCGGACAAGGTCAGCATGCGGTGGACCTGTACGGGGGCTCGGGGGCGATCGGGCGGCACCTCGCTCCCCACTTCGCCCGCGTGACGGTGCTTGACACGGCCGCCGAGGCCCTGGCGCGTGGAAGGCAGGCGGCCGCCCTAGGCGGCGAGCACAACGTGACCTACCGCAGTGGTGACGCGGCCCGCTTCGGCGAGCTGAGCGCCGACGTGATCGTCGTCGATCCGCCCCGCGCGGGGCTGACGCCGGAGGCGCGCGACCACATTCACGCGAGCACGGCTGACCGCCTGGTGTACGTGAGCTGTGATCCGGCCACCTGGGCACGCGACGTCGGTGACCTTAGCCGGCGCGGCTGGCAGCTGGGTTCAGTCACGCCGCACGACTTTTACCCGCAGACGAGTCACGTCGAAGTCGTGAGCGTGCTGGAGCGGTAGGCCCTTCCCGGCCCTCTGCTAGGCTCCTTCCATGCTGGACGTTCTGGTGGTGGGTGCGGGCCTTTCTGGCCTGACAGCTGCGCGGGTGCTGACGCGGGCGGGGCGGCGGGTGCGGGTGCTGGAGGCGGCCGAACACCTCGGCGGTCGGGTGGCGACCCGCACAGTGGACGGCTTTACGCTGGACGTGGGGTACCAGGTGCTCTTCCCGGCCTACCCGGCGCTGCGGCGTCACCTCGACCTGAGCGCGCTCGACCTGGTCAAGGTGCCCCCGGCGGCAGCGGTGCGCTGGGGGGCGCGGGCCGAGGTGCTGGGTGATCCCTTTCGTGACCCGGCCAGCCTGCCTGGCACCCTGACCACCCGCGCCCTGACGCTGGGAGACCGCCTGCGGGTCGCCCGCCTGGCAGCTCGCCTGCGCGTTCCTGCCCCCCATACCCTGCTGAACGGCCCCGACGAGACGACCGAGCGCTATCTGCGCCGCCAGGGCTTCAGCGCTCGGGCGCTCGACCACTTCTTTCGGCCCTTTTTCGGCGGAATTTTTCTGCGGCGTGACCTTTCGACCAGCGCGCGGCTCTTCCGCTACTACTTCCGGATGCTGCTCGACGGCGGGGCGGCGCTGCCCCGCGCGGGAATGGGGGAGATTCCCGCGCAGCTCGCTCGGGGCCTAGACGTGACGACCGGCGTGCGCGTTACGCGGCTGCTTTCTCACGCGGGGACGCCCGGGAGCGAACACGTCACCGCTGTCACCCCCGCGGGGGAGCTGGACGCCCGCGCGGTGATCGTCGCGACGGACGCGGACACTGCCCAGCGTCTCACCGGTGAGCCGGTCGCACGGGGCCACCTGGGCAGCACCACCCTGCACTACGCCGCCGCCCGTGCGCTTGACGGCCAGCCCCGCCTCCTTCTCAATGCCGAGGACGGCCTGATCAACCACGCGCAGTGGATCAGCCACCTCATCCCCGAGCGGGCTCCCGCTGGACAGCACCTTCTCACCGTATCTGTCCTGGGCTTGCCTGGCCTGGACGACAAGGCCCTAGATGCCCGCGTGCGCGGCGAACTGTCCCGTTGGTACGGTCCGGGTGTCGGCGACCTGCGCCTGCTGGGGACCGAGCGCATCCACTTCGCCCAGTACCCGCAGCCGCCCGAATACGCGGTCACGCTTGCCGGTCATGCCACCGGCCTCCCCGGCGTGCTGCTGGCGTCCGAGGTGACGTCCATGAGCGGCATTCAGGGAGCGATGGAAAGCGGCGAAAAGGCCGCCGCCATCCTGTTGGGCGACCTGGCCGCCATGAGCCGCCCCCGTGGGGCGTAACCACCCGGCTGGAGGCCGCTTGAGGGACTTCCCACAGAGGGCACGACGCCGCGCAGCTACCGTGAGCCATGACCACCACACCGCACTGGGCGCTGCCCCTGCCCGCCTTTTCGCCCCTCGACCAGGACACGCAGGCCGACGTGGTCGTCGTCGGGGCGGGCATCGTAGGCGTCACAACAGCGTACCTGCTCGCCTGCGCGGGGCGGCAGGTGGTGTTGCTTGAACGGGACGAGGTCGGCAGCGGCGAGACGGCCCGCACGTCCGCGCAGCTCACGGCCAGCCTGGATTTCCGGTACTTCGAGCTCGCCGCCTTCCACGGCGAGGAGCGAACCCGGGAGATCGCGCGCAGCCACACGGCGGCGATCGGTGAGATCGAGCGGATCGCGCGCGAGGAGGGCATCGCCTGCGAGTTCATGCGGATGCCGGGCTTTCTGTTTGCCCCGCCGGAGCAGTCGGGCGACCTCACCCGTGAAGGGGAGGCGATGCGGGCGGCGGGTCTGGACGTGCGGATGGTCGAGCCGCCCGCGGGCACGCGCAACCTGGGGCCTTGTCTTCGGCTGGAGCACCAGGCTGCCTTTCACCCCCTGAAGTACCTGCGGGGGCTGGTGCTTGCGGCGCAGCGGCGGGGGGTGCGCGTGTACACCCACTCGCCGGTCACGGCCTATGACAAGCATGAGGTCGTCACCGAGGGCGGGGCGCGCGTGCGAGCGGCGCAGGTGGTCCTGGCGACGAACGTGCCCGTAGCGGACCGCGTGAAGTTTTCCTTCCGGCTGGAGCCGTACCGGACCTACCTGGTCGCGCTCGAACTCACCGGGCCGCTGGAGCAGGCCCACTACTGGGACACGCTGGACCCGTACCACTACGTTCGGCCGGTCGGCCCGCTGCTGCTGGTGGGAGGAGAAGACCATGGGGTAGGCCGCGCGGACGACGCGGAGGAACGGTACGAGCGGCTGGAGACCTGGGCCCGCGAGCGCTTTCCGGTTGGACAGCGGCGGGAGGTCTGGTCCGGGCAGGTGGAAAACACGCCGGACGGCCTGGCGTACATCGGGGAAAGCGGCGGCGTCTTTGTCGCCACGGGAGACGTGGGGAACGGCTTGACGCACGGCACCATCGCCGCTGGGCTCATCCGCGACCTCATTCAGGGTCGCGCAAACCCCTGGGCAGAGCTGTACGACCCAAATCGCCTGCCGCGCGGCAACCGTTCCCATTGGCTGAAAGAAGGCGTGAGCGCCGCTGCCTACCTGGGCGAGTGGGTCACGCCGGGGGATGACCTGCGCGACCTCGCGCCCGGCGAGGGAACGGTGGTTCGGCGCGGCCTGCGCAAACTGGCCGTCTACCGCGACGAAGAGGGCCAAGAACACGTCCGCAGCGCGCTGTGTTCCCACCTGGGGTGCGTGGTGCACTGGAATTCGGGCGAGAAGAGCTGGGATTGCCCCTGCCACGGCTCGCGCTTCTCCCCCCTGGGCAAGGTTCTGCACGGTCCGGCCCGAGAGGACCTCGCGTCCGGGGTGGACGAAGCCTAAGAAGCCTATCCTAAGGGTATGTCCCCGGCTGTCCTCGACCACCTGGTGATCGCCGCCCGCACGCTGGAGGAGGGCCGCGCCTGGCTGGAAGGCCGCCTGGAGGTGCCGCTTCAGCCCGGGGGCGAGCATCACCGCTTTGGCACGCGTAACGCGCTCCTCTCTCTCGGCCCAGGCGCCTACCTGGAGGTGCTCGCGGTCAATCCGCAGGCCCCCGTGCCCCCACGGCCACGCTGGTTCGGCCTGGACACGCCGCCGCTGCGCGAAGGCCTAGAAGGCGGCCCCCGGCTCATCCACTGGGTGGCGCGCGTGGAGACGCTCAGGGGTCTAGACCTCACGCCGTTTGGTGAGGCGCTGCCCCTCGCGCGCGGCGAGAACCACTGGACGCTCACCGTTCCGCCGGACGGCTCCCTGCCCGGCGGAGGCGTGCGCCCCAGCCTGATCGAGTGGCACACGTCGCCCCCGCCCACACGCCTGCCCGACGCGGGCGTGCGCCTGCTGCGGCTGACGCTGGGGACACCGGATCCAGATTCGCTGCGCGTCCTGCTGGACACCCTGCGTTTTGAGGGCGAGGTGGAGGTGCGCGAGGCCCCGCAAGCGGAACTTTCGGCGCTGCTGGAGACGCGGGAGGGCCTGGTCACCTTGTGAGCGCCACCGGCTTTGTGTTGTCTGAGGGCTCGGGCCGCGGCTCTTGCTGTCCGCGGGTGCCGCGCGAGTGGTTTTTAGAACCTGTCGCGTGGGGACGGATGGGGCGGACCAGGGCGCGTTGGGCGCCTGCGGTGCAGGAGGGCCGCCGCCGTCAATCCCGCCAGAAAGCCGAAGAGGTGCGCTTCCCAGGACACGACCGGGTTGGTGGGCAGCACGCCCCAGAGCGCCCCGCCGTACAGGAAGAGGGCGAGCCCCGCCACCGCGATGGCCGCGGGAGTCCGTTCCCACCAGCCCACGCCGATCAGGTAGGCGAGATACCCGAACACCAGGGCCGAGGCGCCCAGATGCAGGCTATTCCCGCGTCCGAAGAGCCAGACCAGAAACCCGCCCAGCACCACGATGACCAGGCTGGCAGCCAGAAAACGTGCTGCACCCCGCAGCGCACTCATAAAGGCCAGCACCGCGAGGGGCACCGTGTTGGCGATGAGGTGCCCAAACCCCACGTGCAAAAAGGGCGCGGTCAGGATGTGGTCGAGGGTGGCGGGTTCGCGCGGCATGATGCCGTATTCGTCCAGCGCCCCGCCAAACGCGAACTGGTCAGCGAGCTCCTGCACCCATACGCCACCCACGAGCAGCGCCGTGAACACGGTCGCCATCCCCACGGCAGGACGCCAGCGCGGGGCACGGGGGGGCGGAGGGGGCATTCTCACCTCCCCAGTGTGCCCCAAGCGGCCGCACAAGGAAAAGACCGCCGCGGCAAGATTTACCCGCTCACTCGCCCGCGCAGCGCTCCCTTCTCCTGCAGATACTCGGCGATCTGCACGGCGTTCAGCGCGGCCCCCTTGAGCAGTTGGTCACCGGCCACAAAGAGATCGAGCCCGCCCTCGAACACCAGTGAGGAGCGGATGCGGCCCACCTCCACGTCGTACTTGCGGGTCGCGGTCAGGGGCATGGGGTAGACCTTGGCTGCGGGATCGTCGCGCAGCTCCACGCCTGGGGCCCGCCGCAGCAGCTCGCGCGCCTCTTCGGGCGTGGCGGGGCGCTCCAATTCCAGGGTGATCGCCTCGCTGTGGGTCCGCAGGGTGGGGATGCGGACGGCAGTGCAACTGATCTTGAGCGAGTCGTCCCCCAGAATCTTGCGCGTCTCCCAGACGACTTTCATCTCCTCCTTGGTGTAGCCGTTGTCCTGGAAGGCGTCGATATGCGGAATGACGTTGAAGGGGATGGGGTGGGCAAATACCGCAGCCTGCGGCAGCTCGCCTGCCAGCTCCGCGCGGGTGCCCTCCAGCAGTTCCTCGATGCCCTTTTGGCCCGCGCCGCTTGTCGCCTGGTACGTGCTGACGATCATGCGCCTGACCCCAAAGGCCCGGTGCAGGGGCGCGACCGCCACCACCGCGATCGCCGTCGTGCAGTTGGGGTTGGCGATGATGCCCCGGTGCCTCAGCGCGGCTTCGCCGTTCACCTCCGGCACCACCAGGGGCACATCCGGTTCGTAGCGGAAGGCGCTGGAGTTGTCGATCACGACTGCCCCCTCCGCGACCCAGGCCGGGGCGAGCGCCTTGCTGACGCTGCCGCCCGCCGAGGCGAGGATCACGTCGGCGTCGATCGCTCCTTCCGGCGTGGCCTGTACCGTGAGTTCCTCGCCCGCAAAGGGCAGCTTCAGCCCCGCCGAGCGCGGACTGGCGTACAGCTGAAGCTCGTCCAGTTTCAGCGTGCTGTGTTCCAGCACCCGCAGGAGTTCGTGTCCGACCGCACCTGTTGCCCCCACAATCGCTACCCGCATCTTGGCCTCCTTGAACACCTGCTCCCCAGAAAAGGACCGCCACGCGGGATTCGCGGGCGGGGCTTCGGCAGCGGCCGCCCTCACGGCGTGATGGTCGTGGAGCGGTGCATGAGGGCAAGGTACCCCCCCAGAACCGGGGGGTCAAGCGGGAGAACAGAGAAAGGCATTTACCGTTTGCGGCGCAGGAAGGAAAGCCAACCTGCTCGCTCGGGCTGCCGCAGGGGCGCGACGTCTTCCAGCCGGATCTCGGCTTCCGGGTGCGGAGCAGGCTCCCAGCCGCGAGCCGTCGCGATCAGGCCCCCGAAGCGCCCAGCGGCGTAGAGGGCATGGGCGTGTTCCTGCTCGGGGGTGACGGCGCGGGGATCGGCCAGGGCTTCGAGCATCGCTTGTAGGCTGTCGTCGTCGCAGGTCCAGCACCCCCCCGAAAAGGTGGCTTCATGACCATAAATCCGAATCCTCACCGGCATGGACGCTCCTGGGTTCCGGTGCGGCCTGACCACCGCCCGGGCTGGTTCGTTGTCTTGACCCGGTCAGCATAACGCAAGCGCGCACGCCCCGTTGCGGAAAGGAGGGGGGCCCTCGGCGCTCGCCCTAGAGCTTTTCCCCCAGGCGCCGTTCGTTGCCGGCCTGAAGACGGCGGATGTTGTCGCGGTGCTGCCAGCTGAGCAGGGCCGCCAAGAAGGTGACCACCAGCAGCAGCCAACCGGGACGGCCCAGCACGGCAGCCACCACAACGGCGGTCAGCGCGCCCAGGATGCTGCCCGCCGAGACGAACCGCGTCAGCGCTATCCCGCCGATGCCCACCACAAAGGCCGCCGCACCGACCAGGGGGTCAAGGGCAGTGATGGTGCCGAAGCTTGTCGCCACGCCCTTGCCGCCGCGCCCCTTCAGGAAGGGACTGAAGTTATGCCCCACGACGGCGGCCACGCCGCACAGGGCCGCTCCGACGGGACCTAGGCCCAGCAGGTGGGCGAGTCCTACGCTCAGGGCTCCCTTGAAGATGTCAAAGAGGGCAACCACCAGGGCGGGGCCTTTGCCCAGCGAGCGCAGCACATTGGTCGCGCCGCTGTTGCCGCTGCCGACTCGGCGGATGTCTACGCCGCGCGCGCGGGCGACCCAGGCCGCTGCGGGAATGGACCCGATCAGGTACGAGACCAGCACGGCGAGAAGAGCGGTCAGGATCACAGAGCTGATTGTACCCACAGCCGCTGGCCGGTCGCCTCGGCTACCCTGGAGCCATGACATTGCTGCTGGATCATGTCGCGGTCGCGACCCCGGACCTGGAGGTAGGAGCGGCCCCCTACCTGGCCCTGGGCTTGACGCCCGAGGGCCCCGACGAGGAGGTACCCGCGCAGGGGGTGCGGGTCCGGGCCTTTGTGGTGGGCGAGACCCTGATCGAACTGCTCGCGCCAACGCGCCCGGAAAGTCCCATCGCTGGATTTCTGGAACGGCGGGGACCGGGTCTACACCACACGGCCTACCGAGTGGCTGATCTGGAAGCCGAGATGGCCCGGCTGCGAAAGCTGGGGGCGCGGTTTCTGTCCGAGACGCCCTCACCCGGTCGGGCCGGGACACGGGTGGCCTTCTTGCATCCCAAATGGGGAGCAGGCACGCTGATCGAGCTTGTGGAGCATCCGGCGGGCCAGGGCCACCCTTGAAGCGTTCCGCACGTCCCTTCTGGTGGCTTCCCGCCGCAGCCATCATGGCGGCCATCTGGTGGCTGAGTGCCTCGCCCGACACGCCGGGGCCGCCCCTGGTTCACCCTCTGGACTGGGCCGCGCACTTCACGGCCTACCTGATGCTGGGCTTTTGTCTGGGTCGCGCGACGGGGCAGCGGGGGCCCGCTCTTGTCCTCGCGGTGTGGTTTGGCGCGCTGGACGAGGTGCACCAGGCGTTCGTGCCGGGCCGGGAGGCGGGGCTGACCGACTGGCTGTTCGACCTGGCCGGCAGCGGGTTGGGCGCTTGGCTCGCCACACGTCGCCGTTGTGTCAGCGCCGTCCCGCTCGGCTAGCCGGGGTCACGGCGCTGGTGACCGGCGTGCTGGTCTATGCGGGCCCGGCGGCGGAGGGCAGGGAGCTACCCTCCAGTGACCTCTTCCCCCAGAAGCCGCGTTCGTTCCTGAGGGGTCAGGGCGGCCATCACCCGGCGCAAGACGACGTCTACGGCCTGATCGGCGCTCTCGTCGAGGGTCAGGGCATCGAGGAGCGGCACGTCCTCGCGGCGAGCGAGTTCTTCCAGGTACTCCTGCATGACGCGGATTTCCGCGAAGTAGCGCATGTAGCGGTGCAGGGGGCGGCTGGCCGCCGTCTCCTGATCACGCAGCTCAAAATGCCTGCGGTGCTCGGCTTCGTCGGGCAGCGTCACGAGCATGGGCACAACGAGCGCGCCCGCGTAATCGGCTGCGCGCAGATATCCGGGAACCAGGTGAACGCCTTCGAGCACCAGGCTGGTGCCCTCCTCGATGGAGCGGCGCACAACCGCGCCCACCCCCACGCTCACCTGCTGCACCTGGTCGCGAAAGCCGGCGAGCAGCTCGGCTCGGGTGGGCTTTTCGGGCCGGGAATCACCCGGCGGAAGCAGCGCCTCCCAGGCGTTAAAGGTGCTGGCGTGCAGGCCCGGCACCAGCTCGCGCGACACCATCGCGCGCATCACCTCGCGGATGGCGTCGGTGCCGATCACCCGGGTGATGCCCAGGCGGTAGGCCACTTCCGCCGCCAGGTAGCTTTTGCCGGTGCCGCTGACGCCCCCCAGGAGCACGACAAGGGGCCGCGGTGGGTGGCGAATCACCCGCAGCAGGCGGTAGCGCGCGCTGACATCCGGGCCGACCTCGTCGCGCAGCAGGGCCTCGACCTTCTCGCGGATAGCCTGCCGGGTCACGACCCGGTCCTCGTTGCCGCGCAGGTCCCGCTGCGTCACCCGCGCCACCTTGCGGGCCACGTCCGGCGGCACACCGGCAGCCAGCAGCGACTGCACCAGGATGCCCTTGCTAAAGGGGACCGGCGTGCCCCCCTCGCCGTTCACAACTCCCAGGCGCCCACGGTTGCGCTGCAAAAAACGGTAGGTGAGGCGCAGGTGTTCCCCGTAGCGCTCCGCCAGGGTCTCCTCCGTCAGGGCGTCGAGTTCGGGGACGCTGATCTCACGCCGCCCGGCTTGCCGTAGCCGCACGTCCACCTCGCTCGCCGTGCCGTAGGCGTCGCGGGGTGCGAGGCCGGTGTCTTCCAGCGTGCGCGCAAGCACCCCGCGGCTAAAGGGCAGCGTGCCCTTTTTGGCCCGCACCAGGATGTCCACAAAGGCCGGGGTCTGCCGAGCGGCGGCCTGAGCCACCTCGTCTCCCGCCACGTCCCGCGCGACCTCCACCATCAGCGCCTGAAGTTCGGCCGGGCTGACCAGAAAGCGCCGTGCGTTGCGCAGATGCAGTTCGACCCGCCGGGCCACCGCCGCGGCTACGGCGCCACTGGCCCCGGCATTCAGCAGCGACTCTACGATGAGCCCCTTGCTGAAGGGCCAGTGGTGCCGGGCCGTGCCGATGGCGAGTTCAGGCTGCGTCACAAAGGAAACCTCTGCGGCTCTCCCGCTTACCAGAGCGGACAGGAACCGAGCGGCATTCTAGGGCGTTCGGCCCGAGCCTTCGCGGCGGAGCGCACCCTCCAGCAACAGGTTGAGTGCCAGCCGCGTCTCCTCCTGCAAGGAGCGGTCGGTGCCGTAGGCACTCCAGCGCAGCGCGACCATCAGGTACGTGTCTGCAATCAGGTTGCTGATGCGCTGGAGGCTGAGGTCACTTCGGATCTGCCCCGCCTGGTGCAGCGGTTTCAAAATCAGCTCGATCACCCGGCTCAGGGGAAGCGCCTGATACGCGGTGCGCGCGCGCTCGGGGTTGGGATTCATCACCTCGTAGGCCAGCGGTGGAAAGAGGTCGCGTTCGCGGGCGTTCTCCTCGGCGAGCTCGTCCCAGATTTCGTACAGCACGGTCAGGGGCGGAACGCCTTCGGCCAGGCGCGCTTCGGCCTTGTCGCGCAGGCGGTCCATCACCTCACTGCCGTAGTCGAGCAGCACCGCCTCCTTGTAGGGGTAGTAGTTGAAGAAGGTGCCGCGCGAGACGTTGCTGGCCCGCGCGATGTCGGTCGCGGTGGTCGCCTGGAAGCCTGCCCGCTTGAACAGGTCGAGGGCCACGCTGTAGATCCGCGCGCGGCGGCGTTCCTTCTGACGCTCCCGAAGCGACGACGAATCCATGGTGCCTCACATATAGCGCCTAGAGTCCAAAATTGCACCCCGTCAAACCTAGGGCGGGAATGCTCCTTGTACAGCGGCAGAGGTTTTCTCTGTGCCTAGGTGTTCTGAGCAGCGCGCCTTAAAGCCGGGTTAGGGAAAAGGGGACCCTTTGGCGCTCGCCTTTTTGCAAGCTGGGGCTATGAAGCCCATCTTGCCCCGCGTGCACGGCCTGATCGATTACGCGGCCTGTGCCCTGATGGTCGCCGCCCCCCACCTGCTGGACCTTCATCCGGGGGCCCGCAGGATCTCCTATGCCCTGGCTGGGTCGTACCTGGGGGTGAGTGCCCTGACCGACTACCCGCCTGCGCTGCGCCGCCTGCTTCCCTTCCCGGTTCACGGCAAGATCGAGCTGAGTACCCTACCGGTCCTGCTGCTTGCTGCGGCCCTCCAGAAAGAGACCCGCGAACGCGCCTACTTTCTGGCCCTGGCCGGAACCGTCGCGGGCATCTACAGCCTGACCGACTGGCAGGCCGACCCGGACGCCTAAGCCCCCGCGCGCCCTCCAACCTGGACCCGTAGCTGGAGGGCGCCTGCGAGCGAGCGCAGCAACACCACCCCACCAGAAGGAATGGGGTGGCCGTGCGGATGAGGTGAGCGATCAGTCGGTGGACGAGCCGCTGCTGTCCTGAACGGTCTTGACCAGCTGCTGCTGTTCGGCGAAAGCTTCGGGCAGGGGAGGCGCCAGCTGCGGTTCCTGCCCAAAGGGCTGAGCAGGGCGCAGCTCGAACTGACCCAGGCCGTCCAGCGAGGGGCCTTGGGTGAAGCGGCCCTCCGGGGGCTGCACGCCCTCGATGCCGGGGGCAAAAAAGACGTAGCTCACGTCGCGGAGTTCTTCCTCGACAGGGAAAGAGTTGGGAATGGGCAGGGTACCCTGGTGCCCGCCCAGTTCCTCGATCACCGCGAGCCACTGCTGCTGGTGCATGGTGTCGCGAGCGATCAGGAAGCGCAGCATGTCCTTCATGCCGGGGTCGTCGGTGAGGGCAAAGAGGCGGCAGGCGAGCGCGCGCCCAGTGGCTTCGGCCGTTGCGTTGGCGTACATATCGGCGGCGATGTTGCCGCTGGCGTACACGTGTGAGCCGTCAAAGGGCACGCCGTTGGCATCGGCCGCCAGCGCGGCCATCCCCGCCGACAGGTACTGCCGGGGATCACCGCCGCCCATCACCGCCTCGACGATGGGATTCGCTTTGGCCGCCGCTTCCTGCACAGCACTGGGCGCGCCTTCGAGGTTGAGGGCAACGGCGGTTGCCAGCATCTCGATGTGCGCCATCTCCTCGGTGCCGGTCGCGAGCAGCATGTCGCGGTATTTCTTGGGGCCGCGGGCGCCAAAGGCCTGGAAGAGGTACTGAAGGCACACGCGAATCTCGCCCTCCACGCCGCCGATCGCCTGTTGCAGAGCACGGGCAAAGCGGGGATCAGGCGTCTCGACCCGAACGGGGTACTGCAATTTGCCGTCGTAATAGAACATATCGGCTCCCTTCTGCCGCTCGCTGTGACTGGACGCGGTCAGATGGAGCCTATTCCAGCAGGAGCGGCGCGGGCTGCCGTGAGCGCTCCATGGGCACGCCCCCACGAAAGTGCTCATGAAGAAAGTGCTTCTGACCCCGCTTTAGGGCTCGAAGCTGTCTTGGAAGGCGTAGCGGTCGCCACGCACCCAGTAGTTCACGTAAGACACCCGCTTCTGCCCGCTGTAGGTCGTGCGCCGCAGCAGGAAGGCCGCAGTGCCCAGGGGGACGCGCAGCAGGTCGGCTTCCTCCTGGCGGAGGTTGACCGCCTCTAGGTTCTGCTCGACGCGTGTCAGCGTGACACCCAGGCTCACCATCACCTCATGAATACTTTCGCGGCTGAGGTCATGGTCGAGCAGGCCAGGCACGACCGCTGCGCTGATGTAGCGCTTCTCGATCACGAGGGCCTCGTCACCCGCCGTACGCAGGCGGTGGATAAAGATCACCGGATCACCGGGCTGCAGCTGAAGGACGTGGGCGATCTCGGGGGTCGCCTCAATCTGCATGGCGCGCAGCACCGCCGTGCGGTGGTCGGGGTGACGCGCCCACTCCTTGAAGGGCCGCACCCGAAACATTCCCTGCCGGAAGCGTTTGCCCGTGGGAAAGGTGCCGGCCCCCTGCACGCGGTACACATACCCCTCCCGCTCCAGTTCATCGATGGCCCGCCGGGCAGTCATGCGCGAGACTTCGAACTCACGGGCGAGCTGCGGTTCGCTGGGGAGGGGCAGGCCCTCCGGGTAGTGACCCCCGAGCAGGCGGTCTTTCAGCGTGGTTTTGATGAGCGGGTACTTCGCCATGCATCCCTCCGGACCCGCCGCCGGCGCGGGGGCCTTTGGAAACTCATCTTAGAGTTTGTGTCACCCGTACACAAGCTTGGCGGTCCTGTTACGTCCTGTGGAACAGTTCGTTGTGGGGGGCGGGCGTCAGCCGCCGATATGCGACATCTCCACCTTGCGGGCTCGCGTGACCTCGCCCCGCTCCTCGCTGTAGCGGTCCCGGCGGTCTTGCCACACCCCCGCGATCAGAGCCTGCAGCGCCTCGTTGGAGGCTCCGGCCCGCAGGGGGGCGCGCAGATCAGTGCCCGCGGCTGCGAAAAGACAGGTGTAGAGCACGCCGACTGCCGAGAGCCGCGCCCGCGAGCAGTCGCCGCAGAAGGGCGCGGTGACAGAACTGATCAGGCCGACCTCGTGCCCTTCTGCGTTTCTATAGCGGGCCGCCACCTCACCGCGGTAGCTGGGGTTGACCGGGCGGAACTCGGCGCCGGTTCCGTCGTCACTCAGGCGCGCCAGCACCTCGCCCGAGGGAACGACCGCCTCCAGATTCCAGCCGTTGTGATTGCCCACGTCCATAAACTCGATAAAGCGCACGACCGCCTGTTCACGCAGGGCGAGCCACAACTCGCGCAGCCCCTCGTCGTTCACGCCGCGCTGAACCACGGTGTTCACCTTGACCCGCAGCCCGGCCCGCAGCGCCGCCTCGATGCCGTCAAGCACCCGCTGTGGGTGAACACCCCGGCCGTTCATCCGCCCGAAGATGTCTGGGTCGAGGCTATCTAGGCTGACCGTCACCCGCTGCAACCCCGCCGCCTTCAGGCTCGCGGCGAGCCGGGGCAGGAGCAGGCCATTGGTGGTGAGGGCGATGTCCTCGATGCCCTCGATGCGGCACAGCTGTGCGATCAGGTCGGGCAGGTCACGCCGGAGCAGCGGTTCGCCGCCAGTGAGGCGCAGCTTCCGCACCCCCAGAGCGACAAAGGCGCGCACGAGGCGTTCGATCTCCTCGAAACTCAGCAGCTCCGCGCGTGGAAGAAAGGCGTAGTCCGGCCCAAACACCTCGGCGGGCATGCAGTAGGTGCAGCGCAGATTGCAGCGATCGGTCACGCTGACGCGCAGGTCACGCAGGGGACGGCCCAGCCGGTCAAGCAGCACGCTCCTACCATACCTGCCCCAGCCCAGGCGATGGGCGAACTGGGCACCCTTTGACCTGCCGGTGTTCCAGCGTCAGGAACGCAGAAATTGGACCGGGTCCATTGATTTTACGTTAAGTGGCTTCTACCCTTGAACCCATCAACACAGTGCAGCAGTTCGGCAGGTCGTCATCGTCCTTTCGCACTCTTTTGGAGGCCCGTATGACCGTATCCCGCGTTCAGTCCGGTTCGCCACCCGTCCGCAACGCCGCCTACCAACGGCTGGTGACGGAACGAAACCGCTTTACCGTCCTGATGACGGTCACCTTCCTCGTGCTGTACTTTCTGTTGCCCATCCTCGCCGGGTACAACAAGCCGCTGATGGCCACCAAGGTGTTTGGCAACGTCACCTTCGGCTACGTGCTGGCCTTTTTGGAGTTTGCGATGGGGTGGATGATGGCGGCGATCTACGTGGCGCGCGCTCGGCAGTTTGACCGCCTCGCGCAGGAGGCCCAGCGATGACCTTTCTGCTCGCGGCCATCATCGTGGCGATCACGCTGGCAATCACCTTTTGGGCCAGCAAACGCAACACCTCGGCCAGCGATTTCTATGTGGCGGGCGGCCGCATCAGTGCCTCCCAAAACGGCATCGCCATCGCCGGGGACTACATGAGCGCGGCGTCTTTCCTCGGGATCACCGGGCTGATCGCGCTGAACGGCTACGACGGCTTCATGTACTCCGTGGGCTGGTTTATCGCCTACCTGACAGTGCTTTTTATCGTGGCCGAGCCGCTGCGGAACCTGGGCAAGTACACCCTGGCCGACATGCTGGTCTACCGCCTCAAAGACCAAAGGGTCCGCACCTATGCCGCGATCAGCACCATCGTCGTGAGTTCCTTTTACATGATCGCGCAGGTTGTGGGCGCGGGATCACTGATCAGCCTGCTGACGGGCGGCGTGCTCACGCCGAGCTTCGCCATTCCCCTTGTCGGCGTGCTGATGATCATCTACGTGGTGGTGGGCGGGATGCTGGCTACGACCTGGGTGCAGATCATCAAGGCGGTGCTGCTGATGTTCGCGACCGTCCTGATGACGGTGCTCATCCTGAGCCGCTTTGGCTGGAGCTTCTCCAATCTGCTGGGGGCCGCCGAGGCCAGGAACGGCGCGGAATTCCTGGGCGCTGGCCTGAAGTACAAAAACCCCATCGACCTGATCTCGCTCTCGCTTGCGCTCGTGCTGGGCACGGCGGGCCTCCCGCATATTCTGGTTCGCTTCTACACGGTTCCCACCGCGCAGGATGCTCGCAAGAGCGTGGTCTGGGCGATGGTGCTGATCGGGGCCTTTTACGTGATGACGGCCTTTATGGGCAACGCCGCCAACGTGCTTGTGGGCAAGGACACCATCACCCAGGCGAACGCGGCGGGCAACATGGCGGCGCCGCTGCTGGCACAGGCCCTCTTTGGCGGGGCGGGCACACTGGGCGGCGAGTTCGGGCTGGCGTTCGTAACCGCCGTGGCGTTTGCCACCATCCTGGCCGTCGTCGCGGGTCTGACCATCGCGGCGAGCACGTCCTTTACGCACGACATCTACAACGGTGTGATTCGCCGGGGGCAGGCCACCGAGCGGGAGGAATTCCGGGTGGCCCGCATCGCTACGGTCGCGGTTGGCGTGGTTGCCATCGGGCTGGGCCTGCTGGCGCAGACACAGAATGTGGCCTTTTTGGTGGCGCTGGCCTTTGCGATCGCCGCGTCCTCCAACCTGCCGGTGATTCTCTTCACGCTGTTCTGGCGCCGGTTTAATGCGACGGGCGCGATCTGGGGGATCGTGGGCGGCATCCTGACCTGCCTGCTGCTCATCGCGGTCAGCCCCAACATCCGCGGCATTGACCCCCCCGAGAAGACCACGGGCCGCCACCCGGTGCAGGCCGCGCCCCTTTTCCCGCTGGAGAACCCCGGCATCGTCTCTATCCCCGCCGGCTTCGCCTTTGCGGCCCTGGGCACCCTGATCGGCGCGCGCCGTCGCCGCGAGGAGGATGACCGCACCTTCGAGGAGATGCAGTTCCGCGCCTACACCGGAGCCGGGGTAGACGGAACCGTTGCCGCGCACGACTGAACGCGGCCCTAGGCTGCCTGCATCAGCCCCCGGCTCCGCGTCGGGGGCTGCGCTGCTGCCGCTCAGAAAGCTTGAACTCGGTTTAGTACCCCTACCGTAACGACACAGCGAGCGGCGACGGCGTGGCGCTACAGTAGGCCTATCCACCACCGAAGCCGGCCGTTTTAGACGCCGTTTGACGCTTCAGGTAGAGCGTTTTCCCGGAGGTTTTTCATGACCGACCACACCCTCACCGACCACATCGACGCCATGCTGCACGAGCACCGGGTGATCGCGCCGCCCGCCGACTTCGCGGCGCGCGCCCGAGTCAGCCGTGAGCAGTACGAGGCGATGTACCGCCGCAGCCTCGACGACCCCGAGGGCTTTTGGGGCGACGTGGCCGGTGAACTCGCCTGGATGAAGCCCTGGGAGCGCGTGCTCGACTGGCAAGAACCGCACGCACGGTGGTTCGTGGGGGGCGAAACCAATATCGCCTACAACGCCCTCGACCGCAACGTACAGCGCGGGCTAGGCAACAAGACGGCCCTGATCTGGGAGGGCGAGGACGGCGAAGTTCGAACCTACACCTATGCCGAACTGCTGCGCGAGGTGAGCAAGGCCGCCCAAGCTCTCACCGCCCTGGGCGTGCAGAAGGGGGACCGCGTGACCCTCTACCTGCCCCTGATCCCCGAGGCGGTGATCGCTATGCTGGCCTGTGCCCGTATCGGCGCGATTCACAGCGTGGTGTTTGGGGGGTTCTCGGTGAGTGCGCTGACTGACCGCCTGAACGACGCGCAAAGCAAGCTGCTGATCACGGCCGACGCTGGGCAGCGCCGCGGGCAGCTTGTCAGGCTCAAGGCCAATGCTGACGAGGCCGCAAAGAATGTTCCCAGCCTAGAAAAGATGCTGGTGGTTTGCCGCGCCGACTGCGACGCGCCCATGCAGGAGGGCCGCGATGTCTGGTGGCATGACGCCCTGGCCGCCGCCAGTGACGAGCACGAGGCCGCAGCCCTCGACAGTGAGCATCCTCTCTTCGTGCTGTACACCTCCGGCAGTACCGGCAAGCCCAAGGGCGTGTTGCACACGACGGGGGGCTACATGGTGGGGACCTATCTCACCACCCAGACAGTCTTTGACCTACGTGACGACGACATCTACTGGTGTACGGCCGACGTGGGCTGGGTGACCGGTCACAGCTACAGCGTGTATGGCCCGCTGCTCAACGGCGCGACGGTCGTGCTGTACGAGGGTGCCCCCAACCATCCCGACTGGGGCCGCTTCTGGGACATCATTCAGAAACACCGGGTCACCATCCTGTACACCGCGCCCACGGCCATCCGCTCCTTTATGCGCCAGGGAGACGAGATTCCCGGCCGTTATGACCTGAGCAGCCTGCGCCTGCTGGGGTCGGTGGGTGAACCGATTAACCCTGAAGCGTGGATGTGGTACTACCGCGTGATTGGGGGCGAACGTTGCCCGGTGGTGGACACCTGGTGGCAGACCGAGACGGGCGCGATCATGCTGACCACCCTGCCCGGGGCGCATCCCAGCAAACCCGGCAGCGCGGGCCTGCCCATGTTTGGGGTCGAGCCCGCCATCATGACCCATGCCGGAGAGGAACTCGGCGTAGACGAAGGCGGACTGCTGGTGATCAAGCGGCCCTGGCCCTCGATGCTGCGAACGGTCTACGGTGACGACGAGCGCTACCGCAAAAGCTACTGGGGCGAGATTCCACACGTCTACTTTGCTGGAGACGGCGCCCGCCGCGACGCTGACGGCTACTTCACCGTTATGGGCCGCGTGGATGACGTCCTCAACGTCTCCGGTCACCGCCTGGGCACGATGGAGATCGAGTCGGCTCTGGTCGCGCATCCCTCTGTCGCAGAAGCGGCGGTGGTGGGCCGCCCCGACGAGGTGAAAGGGGAAGCGGTCGTGGCCTTTGTGCTGCCCCAAAGCGGCTACGAGGTGGACCCGCAAGAACTCCGGGGACATGTCAGCCGGGAAATCGGCGCGCTGGCCCGCCCCGACGCCATCATCATCGCCGACGCCCTGCCCAAGACTCGCAGCGGCAAGATCATGCGCCGCTTCCTGCGCCAGATCGCCGCTGGGAAGCCTATCCAGGGAGACACCAGCACGCTGGAAGACCCCACGGTGCTCGAGCGGCTGGCCACGACGCCGGCCGTGTGAGGGCTGAGGCACCAGGAAAGGAGGTTACCCTCCCTGGCCTGACCTCGGTGTGAGGGGGGTGAGGAGCGGCGCCTCCTCCTGCACCGGCACATCCGCCAGTTTTCGCGCCGCCTCCAGCAGCACGGCGGGGGGGTGCACCAGCGCGAGGCGCACGAAGCCCTCGCCGCCCTCCCCGAAGGCGCGGCCAGGGCTGAGCGCCACTCCGGTTTTCTCCACGGCGCGCAGAGCGTAGGTCACGCTGTCTTGCAGCCCCGGGACGCGCGCCCAGACAAACATGCTCGCCTGAGGGAGGGTCACCTCCCAGCCCAGGGCCCGCAGGGCAGGAACCAGGGTGTCGCGCCGCTGCTCAAAGACTGCCGCGCCGGCCCGAGTCACCTCATCGGGAAGGGCCAGGGCGACGGCCGCCGCCCGCTGAATGCCCAGGTAGGGGTGGAAGTCCACCGCCCCCTTCACCCGCGCCAGGGCAGCAAGAGCGTCCCGGTCCCCCGCCGCGAAGCCCACGCGAAAGCCGCCCATGTGATGGGTTTTGGAGAGCGAATGCAGCTCGACAATCCCCTCCGCCCCGGCCTCAAGGGCGCTCGGTGCGCGGTAGGCTCCGAACGTCAGTTCGGCATAGGGGTGGTCATGGATCAGCAGCGTGCCCCGCTCACGGCACCAGGCGGCGGTCTCCTCGAAGAACGCGCGCTCTGCCACCGCCGAGGTGGGGTTGTTGGGATAGTTGAGCAGCACGGCACGCGGCTGGACATCCTCCGGGACCGCGCCCAGATCCGGCAGGAACCCACGCTCGGGCCGTAGCGGCAATGTCACCACGCGCAGCCCGGCGATTGCTGCGGCCCCCAGATAGGGGGGATAGCAGGGGTCGGGTAGCAGCAGTGTATCCCCTGGATCGGTGACCGCCAGCAGGAGGTGGGCCAGGCCCTCTTGCGCGCCGATCAGAGGAAAAACCTCTGTGCTGGCGTCTAGGGCCAGGCCGAAGCGTCGCCGCAGGTAGGCCGCCGCTGCCTCGCGGAGGGGCTGCGTATCGCTGAAGAGGGGATAGCGGTAGGTGCTCGGGTCACGCGTCGCGTCTCGTAGGGCCTCCAGCGCGGCTTCTGGAGGATGGCCGTCACTCGATCCGATGCTCAGGTCGATGATGCTTTGACCAGCAGCCCGTGCCCGCGCCTTGGCAGCGTCCATGAGTGCAAAGACACTTCCCGGCACTGCTCCCGCCCGTTTTGACGCCCACATGTCCAGCAGCCTACCGAACGGCGGGTTCCATCCGTCCCGGTCAGATGAACACCGTCCTGAGGGGCGACTGTTTCCTACGCCCCGAGCACCTGAGCAAGCGTTGAGCGTTGATTAACATTGTCCTTTTCGGCAGGCGCTGGACCGAAAATGAGGTAAGGTGACTGCACATCACCCCACGCTCATCGAGCACTTAGGAGCCAGCATGAAGAAAGCACTGATCACCAGCCTGTTGCTGCTTAGTCCGAGCGCCCTGGCGGGGGGAGGCGGTTCCGCTCCGGCCCAAACGCCTGCTCCCGTACCTGTGACGCCGGCGGTCACCCCGGTGACGACCACCCCAGTGACCAACTGCACGCCCGGCACTTGGGCCAAGGCGGCCATCGACCTCGTCACCCAGCGGGGCTACTTTATCGGCTACCCGGACGGCTCCTTTGACTGGTGCAACGCCATCACACGTCAGGAGGTCGCCCAGGTGCTCGCGCGCGTCATCGCGCAGCTTCCCGCACAGCAGACCACCTTCAATCCTGAGGAGCTGAATACGCTGCGTCAAGGGTTGCAGCAGGCCTTGACCGGGCTGGAAGAACTCCGCGCTCAGCTTGCGGCCCAGCAGCAGGCCATCACCGCTCTGCAAGGCCAGATTGCCGAGCTGCGGACGGCCCTGAACAATCTGCCGGGGCCGGGAGCTCCTGCCGAAGCTGTAGCGGGCCCGCCAGGACCCGCCGGCCCGCAGGGTCCCCAGGGTGAACCTGGTCCCGCTGGTCCGCAAGGCCCTGCCGGTCCTCAGGGGCCTGCTGGCCCCGCCGGGCCTCAGGGGCCTGCTGGCCCGCAGGGCCCTCAGGGCGAGAAGGGTGAGAAGGGCGACCCCTACATCCCGCCCCCCCCGCCCTTCCGCTACAACAACTACATCGGGGCCTCCTACTACGGCATCCTGCAAAACAATGTCGGCTCGATGGCCCGCGTCATGATCGGCAACGATTCTCTGATCGGCGGCTTCGGGGTGCGTATTACGGGTGACTTCAAGGTCACCGGGTCTACTCCCGGCAACAGCGTCAGCGGCATCGCCACCTACCGCGCAACGGCAAGCCGGGCAGACGGCATCTTGGGTGCGGGCGGCGGCTACAACTTTGACCTCAAGAGCACCTTCAGCGAACTGCTGGTGGGGGTTGACTACCGCCTGACCGATCGCATTGCGATTTTCAGTGAGGCGCGCCAGCACTACTACTTCAATGGCAGCGGCTTGAGCATCAGCTCGATTGTTGCGGGCTTCAAGTTCCGCTTCTAACGCCGAGCTCTTGTCTCGCGGAGGGTGCCTGCCTGGGGCACCCTCCTTTGGTTCACCTGACCTGCGCGAGTCCTCTCGCGTGACTGATCGCCCCCGACTGTCTGCGCCGTGCCCACAGCTGGGCCACAACACGTGGTTTTCTCAGCAGCGGGGCGCGCTGCTCCCGGCTTGCAGGACACCAAGGGGAAACCGGGGTGGACCAGGACCTGGTCAGCTCGGATGTCTACGCTACCTCCCCCATACTGAATGGTAGGGCGAACCTGGTCCCCGTACTCGAAGCGCAGGCTGGCCTCTTCACGGACCGGCACGCGGGCCGCAACCCGGCGGTAGATCGCAAGGAACTGGCCTGCGGTCGTGAAGCCCCGGTCCTCCTCGCCACCGCTGTTCCAAAGCTGTACGACGGTCTCCTGCCAGGTGTCCACGCGCCCGCCACAGTCTATCGCCTTGGGGGTGACGGCCTTGACCTCGGTAGAGCTAGAAATCAGCAGGTGGGGCAGGGGGTAGGAAGGCCAGAGGTCAGGGAGAGACGGGGAAGGGTCACTTTGATAGGCCTGGGGGTGCAGCACCGTTGACGGTCATTCTGTGCCAGCAGCTCCTGATGGCGTTCCAAGGCGAGCAGGGTACCGAGGGCGGTGCGGGCAAGCCATAGCCCGCGCGCGCTCAGGGTGTGGTGACTGGTGGTGGGTTGCGAGAGCCCGAGAACCTCCTGGACATCGCAGGTACAGATGCCTTGCCCGGTGGAGCAGCAGGCCCTATCGAGAGTGGCCAGGAAGTGTAGGGCCCTGAGGCGGTGCACGCCTCCGAGTGCCTTGAATACCTGGGCGGAGTGTCAATGGTTTTTCTGTGCAGTTGGCAGGGAGAGCAGAGGCCTTAGGCTGCTGTCACTGCCGGGCTGTCCTCGTACGATTCGGGCACCGGCGTGCCGTTTTTTAGCGCTTGCACCAATGCC
>NZ_JQNI01000002.1:1325000-1372500 GCF_000745175.1 Deinococcus sp. YIM 77859 | reverse complement strand
TTCCAGGTTGCGCACGCCTGCCTCGCGGGTGTAGTGGCTGATGAGGCGTTCTAGGGCGGCGTCGGTGAGCTGGAACTGGTTCGGCTTCAGTCCGTTGGCCGTGAGCTGACGCGGCAGCAGGTAGCGCTTGGCGATCTCCAGCTTCTCCTGCTCGATGTACGAGGAGAACTCGATGACCTCCATGCGGTCCATCAGCGCCGCCGGGATCTGCTCGGGGTAGTTGGCGGTGGCGATGAACATGACCTCGCTGAGGTCAAAGGGCACGCCCAGGTAGTGGTCAGTGAAGTGCTGGTTTTGTGCCGGATCAAGAACTTCCAGCAGCGCCGCCGAGGGATCACCCTGGTAGGAACTGCCCAGTTTGTCCACCTCGTCGAGCAGAATCACCGGGTTTTTGGTGCCCGCCGTGCGAATACCCTGGATGATGCGTCCCGGCATCGCCCCGATGTAGGTGCGGCGGTGACCGCGGATATCCGACTCGTCACGGGCGCCACCCAGCGCGATTCGCACGTACTTGCGGCCCAGCGCCTTGGCGATGCTCTGCGCGATGGAGGTTTTACCCACGCCGGGAGGGCCAGTAAAGACCAGGATCGGCCCTTTGTTGACCTCTGCGGCGTCGATTTCGCCGCGTTCGGCACGTTCCCGGCGCAAGCGGCGCACAGCCAGGAATTCCAACACCCGGTCCTTGACCTTTTCCAAACCGTAGTGGTCTTCGTCGAGGATCTGGGCGGCTTCCGCGACGTCCAGCCGATCGTCACTGCGGACATTCCAGGGCAGCTCGGTGATCCAGGTGAGGTAGGTGCGAATCACCGAGGCCTCGGCGGCGTCGGGATGCATCCGGGCCAGACGGCTCACCTCGCGGTCGACTTCCTTTTTCACCTCGGGGGAGAGGCCCAGCGCCTCGATCTTGGCGCGGAAGGCTTCGGCCTCATCGGCGTCCTCATCGTCTCCGCCGCCCTGAAGTTCCTTTTGGATGACCTTCATCTGCTCGCGCAGGTAGTACTCGCGCTGGTTCTTGTCGATTTCTTCCTTCACCTGAGCGCGAATCCGGGCCTGCACCGCCTGCACTTCCTGTTCGGCGTCGAGCAGCATCAGCACTCGGCGCAAGCGGTCCGTCAGCCGGGTGGCCTCCAAAACCGCCTGCTTGTCCTCCAGCTTGAAGTCAAGGTGAAAGGCGATGTGGTCGGCGAGCTCGCCGGGGTCATCCTTGCTCTGGATGGTCTGAACGCTTTCGGCACTGATGCGCCCCCCCTGCGCAACGCTTTCGAACTTCTCGCGCAGCTCGCGGGTCAGCGCCTGAAGCTCGACCGAGTTGCCCGTTTCGGTGGGCAGCGCCTCGAGGTCAGCGCGCAGGTACCCGTCACGGGTGTACCGCAGCACACGAGCACGAGCGATCGCCGCAACCAGCATCTGTACGGTGCCGTCGGGGTTCTTGCGCACCCTCAGCACGTTGCAGGCCGTGCCGACGTCGTACAGATCGCTGCCCTGCGGGTCATCCACATCCTTGTCGCGCTGCGACACGATCAGGATCACCTTGTCGCCCTGCAGGGCGGCCTCGATGGCATGAATAGAGATGGCGCGGCTCGCGTCGATGTGCTGCACCATCGTCGGGTAGATGACGCTGCCCCGCACCGGGCACACGGGCACGTTGGCGGGCAGCGGGATGGTTTGTTCAGAGGGCATGGAGACTCCTTTCGCCCGAAGGTCGTTCTGGTAAGAGGTTTCTGGCACAGAGCATGCCATGAAACTTGAGTGCAACTATATCAACTTTCGGGGCCAGGAGCAAGCCCTCGCCTTGGCTTGAAGACGTGACTCAAAGCGCGCTGGCCACATCAAAACCCTACGCTCCGCCAGCTGACACAACCCTCACGAAAGGCTGACGGAACGTTGAGCGTTGATGGCCGCGTTCAGGCGAGCAGGCTGCGCGCGATGATCACCTTTTGAATCTCGCTGGTGCCCTCGTAGATTCGCAGAAGGCGCTGGTCACGGTAGAAGCGCTCCACGGGCGACTCCTTCATATAGCCCATGCCACCCGCGATCTGCACGGCCTTGTCCGCCACCTGCGAGAGCATCTCGGTCGCGTGGTACTTCGCCACACTGGCCATACGGCGCACGTCCTGTCCCTGGTCGACCATCCAGGCGACCTTTTGCCACAGCACCCGGCTCGTCTGGAGGGCAACCTCCATCTCGGCGAGCATAAACTGCACCGCTTGGAACTCGGCGATGGGCTGCCCGAACTGCTCGCGCGTCTGGGCGTGATGAACCGAGAGATCGAGCAGGCGCTGCATCGCCCCCGTCGAACGCGCGGCGATTCCCACCCGCCCGTTCGTCAGGATGCCCAGCGCCTCGCGGTAGCCCAGGTGTTCGGGGCCAAGGAGGTTTTCCGCGGGAATTTCCGCGTCCTGAAAGATCACTTCGGAGGAGAGGGCCCCCTTCTGGCCCATCTTCTCGTCAATCTTGCCGATGGTGACGCCGGGCGTGCGCTGCGGCTCGACCAGAAAGGCGCTCATGCCGCGCGTGCCCTGGGTGGGATCGGTGACCGCGATGACCGTCAGCAGTCCGGCTATCGGGGCGTTGGAGATGTAGTGCTTGGTTCCGTTGAGCACGTACACGTCGCCGCGTTTCTGGGCCCGGGTGCGGATATTGGCGGCGTCCGACCCGCTGGACGGCTCGGTGATCGCGAAGCCCGCGATGCATTCGCCGCTTGCCATGCGGGGGAGAAAACGCCGTTTTTGCTCCTCGGTCCCCAGTTTGACCAGCCCGCTGGTGCCGATGGAGGCGTGCGCGCTGATCACCCCGCCGAAGCCCATATGCCCCTGCCCCATCGCCTCGTAGACGGCGCAGCGGCCCAGCATGCTCAGACCAACGCCGCCGTACTCCTCGGGAATGCTGAGCCCAAAGAGGCCAAGTTCGGCAGCCTGCCTCAGCAGCTCGGGCGGAATCCGGTTCGTCTCCTCGATCTCGTGGGCGCGCGCCTCGACAGCACCAAGCATAAAGTCGCGAATCGTCGCCTGCATCTCCCGCAGGTCTCCGGGCAGGTTGAAGTCCATAGGTCATTCCAGGGTAGCGCCAGAAGAGGGGAGAAGAGAAACCCCGGGGGGCGCCGTGGCCTGCTCCCCCGCATTGACACCCCGCGCCGGCTCCCCTACAATGTGCGGGCCTGCGAGGGCGCGCCTGTGGTGGGTTTAGCTCAGCTGGTTAGAGCGCCGCTCTGTGGAAGCGGAGGCCGTGGGTTCAAATCCCATAACCCACCCCATTTCTCCCGGTCGCCACGTGGCCGGGGATTTTTTTCGCGAGGATGGCGGAACTGGTAGACGCACCAGACTTAGGATCTGGTTCCGAATAGGAGTGAGGGTTCAAGTCCCTTTCCTCGCACCAGCAGACACCAACAGGAAGAACGCGGCTTCTCGGCGGGCCGCGTTTTTTCCTGCCGGTATCGCGCAAAGGGCAGCTGAGGCACTATGATGCGCGGCGGCATGTCGCGTGCCCCCGGGCCAGGGCCCTTTTGGGCGAATCCAGCTAGGCGCAGGCGGCACAGGCACACAGCAACGCTGCGGCCCTACCGCTCGTTTCGGTGGTGGCGGCAGGCAGGATGGGAGAGGTATGGCAGAGCTGATCAGTAGAGAAGGCAACAAGGTGCAATTCCGAGTCGCGGTGCCCGCCGCCGAGGTGAACCGCGCCTACGACCAGGTGTGGGCGGGGCTCTCGCGCGACGTGCGCGTGCCCGGCTTTCGGCCCGGCAAGGCTCCGCGCAAGGTGCTTGAAAGCCGCGTGGGCAAGGGGTACGTCGAGAACGAGGTGCGCGAGCGCTTGCTCCAGGTGCATTTTCCGCAGGCGGCCCGCGAACTGAAGCTCAGCCTGGTGGACGCGCAGATTGACCCCGGGACGCTGGCGAGCGGTGAGCCCTTCACCTTTACGGTGCGCGGCGAGACGTACCCCGAAGTCACGCTGGGCGACTGGCGCTCGGCGAAGCTCAGCGCGGCTGCCCCCGAGATCACTGATGAGGTGCTGGAGCGCACGCTGGCCGACCTCCAGGAGCGCAACGCGACCTTCCAGACGGCGGACCGCCCCATCGAGGCGACCGATCAGGTCACCATCGAGGAACTCGGCGAGGAGGGCGGCAGCTACCCGGTGTACCTGGATGTGGCCGAGCCCCACGTACGCGACGCGCTGATTGGCAAGAACGTCGGCGACGAGGTGGAGATCACGGTCCCTGCCCACCAGCACGGCGATCACGAGCACCCGGAGCACACCGTGCGGGTGCGGGTGCAGGGCGTGCAGACCAAGCAGCTTCAGCCCCTTGACGACGAGTTTGCGAAGAGCCTGAATTTCGAGAGCCTGGAACGGTTGCGCACCGATCTGCGCGCCGAACTCGAGCGCCGCGCCCGCCAGGAGGGTGACGCGGCCCGCCGCGAGGAATTCATCAACCTGCTTGTGGAGGGCATGCAGGTGGATATTCCCCAGGCGCTGATCGACCGCCGCCGTCAAGCCATGCTGGAAGAAATCCAGGACGACCTGGGTCGCCAGGGCGTGAAGTGGGACGAGTACGAGACCTTTATGCGCGAGCAGGGCAAGCTCGACGAGTTCATGGCGGACCTCGCCAAGAACGCCGAGAACCGTGTGAAGCGTGACCTGGCCCTGGAAAAGCTGGCCGAGGACCTGGGTGTGCAGCTCAGCGACGCCGAGTTCAGCAGCACCATGAATGCCCTCGCGCAGGCGAATGGCCTCACGCCCCAGCAGCTTCAGAGCCAGCTTGGGCCCAACGGCATCAACGCCTACTACGTCAGTTTGACCCGCGAAAAGGCTCTTCAGCAGGCCCTTGGCGAGTTGGGGAACCAGGCGCAGGGCGAGCCCGCCACTCCGGAAGCGGGAACGGCACAGCCTGAAGAGGCAAGCCCCGCTGCGGGCGAGAGCCAGGAAGAGAAGCCGGGCGAGTAATTCCTACCCCATAGAGGCGGCGCGTCCAGCTGGGCTCGCCGCCTTTTGTGGATTGTGGGCACCGGCCTGGCCGTCTCACCCGGAGTATTCATTGAACGACTGTTCAAAGAATGCTAGGGTACCGCTATGAACACCTTTAGCGGGGCTACCGCCAGCCGCCCCAGCCTAGGCATCACCGCTCTGGGAACCTACGTGCCCGAGCGGATCGTGACCAATGCGGACTTCGAGGCGCGCCTAGACACAAGCGCCGAGTGGATCGAGAGCCGCACCGGGATCCGCGAGCGCCGCTTTGCCGCCCCGGATGAGTTCACATCGGACCTGGGGGTAAAGGCCGTGCAGGACATGCTCGCGCGGGATCCAGAGGCCCTGCGGGAGGTAGACGTGGTGATCTGCGCGACCGCGACGCCCGATGCCCTGTTTCCCTCCACCGCGGCCCTGATTGCCGGACAGGTGGGGCTCACCGGCGCCGGAGCCTTTGACCTCTCGACCGCGTGCAGCGGCTTTGTGTACGGCCTTAGCCTGGCGCAGGGCCTGATTCTGGGGGGGACAGCGCGGCGCGTGCTGGTGGTGGGCGCGGAAACGCTGTCGCGGCTGGTGGACCAGAATGACCGCAGCACCGCCATCCTGTTTGGAGACGGGGCGGGCGCGGCGGTTGTGGGTCCGGTTCCGCCGGGGCACGGCTTTCAGGACTTCGTGCTGGGCGCCGACAGCGCGGGTGGCCCCAGCCTCTTTGCCCGCTGTATGGCAGACCGCCTGCCCGGCGGCTTCGCGATGGGGGAGCAGGTGGGCATGAATGGCCGCGAGGTCTTTAAGTTCGCGGTGCGGGTGCTGGGTGACAGCGGCAACGAGGTGCTGGCCAAGAGTGGCCTTGCGAGTACGGACGTCGATTGGGTGGTGCCCCATCAGGCCAACATCCGCATCATCGAGGCGGCCAACGAGCGGTTTGGGGTGCCCATGCACCAGACGGTGGTCAACCTCGACCGCTACGGCAACACCTCCAGCGCCACGGTGCCCCTCGCCCTGCGCGAGGCGGTGGACGACGGCCGTATTCAGCAGGGCCAGCAACTGCTGCTCGTGGCCTTTGGTGGCGGCCTGAGTTGGGCCGCCTGCACGATGAAGTGGTGGTCAGGTGCTCCCAGCCTGACCGCTCGGACCACACGTGCAGAGGTGACGGCATGACGGTCACCGCCCCCCACATAGCGGCCCTCTTTCCCGGCCAGGGCTCGCACGCGGTCGGTATGGGTGCGGACCTCACCGCCGCCTTTCCCCAGGCAGAGCGCGTGTATGCCGAGGCCGAGGCCACCCTGCCCGGGCTGCGCGCCCTGATCGAGGAGGGGCCGCTCGAGGCCCTCACCCTCACTGCCAACCAGCAGCCAGCGCTGGTGGCCGCCTCCGTCGCGGCCTACCGGGCGTGGCAGGCTCAGACGGGCCTGACCCCCGCGTTTGGAGCGGGGCACTCGCTGGGCGAGTATTCGGCGCTGGTGGCGGCCGGAGCCCTGAGCCTCACGGACGCGTTGCGGCTCACGCGGCGGCGCGGCGAGCTGATGCAGGAGGCCGTGCCCGTCGGCAGCGGGGCGATGAGCGCCGTGATGGGGGATCCGGAGGTGGTCCGTGAGGTCTGCGCCGCTGTCGCGCTCACCTCCGGCGTCGTGCAGCCCGCGAACTTCAACGCACCTACCCAGACGGTCATCTCCGGTGAAAAGGCCGCCGTGGAGGCTGCCGCCGCCGAACTCAAGGCGCGGGGGCTCAAGGTGGTCCCCCTCAAGGTGAGCGCGCCCTTCCACTGTGCGCTGATGCAGCCCGCGCAGGACGCGCTCACGCCGGACCTCAGGGCGACGACCTTTCACGCGCCCGCCTTTCCGGTGTACGCGAACGTCACCGCAGAGGCGAACCGCGATCCCACCGCGCTTCCGGACCTCCTCGCGCGGCAGATCACCGGGAGCGTGCGCTGGGTGGAAACCATTCAGGCGCTGGCCGCTGCTGGTGCCGAGGTGTTTATCGAGTTCGGCCCCGGTACGGTCCTCACGGGGTTGGTGAAGCGGATTCTGCCGGAGGCGCAGACCGTGAATGTCGGGACGGCGGAGCAGGTGCTAAGGTTCCAGCTGCCCGTCGTCGGTCGCCCGCACTGATGCCTCCCGGGTTGGCTGCGGCAGGCTTTTGGCAAGGAGAACAATGACCGAACCTCAATCCTCCAACATCGCCCTCGTGACCGGCTCCAGCCGCGGCCTGGGCCGCGCGATGGCCCTCGCGCTCGCTCGTGCGGGCTACGGTGTGGCCGTGCACTACGGCCGCAACAGGGCCGAGGCCGAAAAGGTGGCCGAAGAGATTCGCGCGCTGGGTGTGCCCGTGCAGGTCTTCGGCGCGGATCTCTCTGTTCCGGCGAATGCTGGAAGCCTGGTGGAGACCGTGCTGAGGGCCTTGGGTCGCCTCGACGTGCTGGTGAACAATGCGGGCATCACCCGCGATACCCTGGCCATCCGGATGAAGGACGAGGACTGGCAGGCGGTGCTGGACACCAACCTCACGAGCGCTTTTACCGCCAGCCGTGCGGCCATTAAACATATGATGCGCGCCCGTTCGGGCCGAATCATCAATGTGACCAGCGTGGTCGGCCTGATGGGGAATCCCGGGCAGGCGAACTACGTGGCGAGCAAGGCGGGCTTGATTGGCCTGACCAAGGCCCTCGCCAAGGAGTACGGCGGGCGCGGCATCACCGTGAACGCCGTCGCCCCCGGCTTCATCGAGTCGGATATGACGGCAGGACTCCCCGAAGACGTGCAGCAGAACTACCTGGCCAACATTCCTCTTGCCCGCTTCGGCAAAGCCGAGGAGGTGGCGGCGCTCGTCGCCTTTCTTGCCTCGGACGCGGCCGGATACATCACCGGGCAGGTGATCGGGGTGGACGGCGGGCTGTACCCGCACTGAGGGTGTTCCGGGGACTTGCACCCCGTTCAAGCTTTGTTGCGTTGCGGCACCCCGCGTGTAGACTGGCGCAGACTTCAGCACCAAGGAGGTAGTCAACATGGCGACATTTGATGAAGTGAAGGAAGTGATCGTCGAGAAGCTCGGCGTCGACGCGGATAAGGTGACGCCGGAGGCGCGCTTCGTCGAGGATCTCGGCGCGGACAGCCTGGAGACGGTAGAACTCATCATGGGCCTAGAGGACCGCTTCGGCATCAGCATCAGCGATGAGGACGCCGAGAAGATCCGTACGGTGCAGGCCGCCGTCGATTACATCGGTTCGCAGCAGTAACAGGGCTGGAGCCACATTCGGGCCGGGCGGCGTGGGGAGTTTCCCTGCACCGTCCGGCTCTGCCGCCTGCTGGCCGGACTGGGGACGGCTCGCGCGGCACAAGCGCAAGGAGGGAAGGGGCAGCATGACCATCACAGGACTGAGAAGGGTGGCGATTACTGGCCTGGGGCCGGTGACCCCCATCGGAACGGGGGCCCAGGCCTTTGCAGAGGCGCAGCGCGCCGGCAAAAGCGGCATTGGGCCGATTACCCGTTTCGACACGGCAGAGGTGCCGAGCAAGATTGCGGGTGAGGTCAAAGACGACCTGAGTGAGTATGTCGATGCGCGCGAGGCTCGCAAGCTCGACCGCTACGTACAGTTGGCGCTTGCCGCCGCCGAACTCGCCGTGCGCGACAGCGGGCTTTCAGAAGAGGAGCTGCGTGGCGAGCGGACCGGCGCGGTCATCGGCAGTGGAATCGGCGGCGTCAAGACCTTTGAGGAGCAGGCCGCTGTGCTGCATACCCGTGGCCCCAGCCGCATCAGCCCGATGTTCATCCCGATGATGATCGCCAATATGGCGACCGGGCACGTCGCCATGCGCTACGGCGCGACCGGGCCCAGCAGCACGGTCGTCACCGCCTGCGCGACGGGCACCGGGGCGGTGGGGGACGCGGCGCGCTACATCCAGCTCGGCCTGGCCGACGTGATGATTGCGGGCGGCACCGAGGCAGCGGTGACCCCGATTGCCATCGGCGGCTTTTCCAACATGAAAGCCCTCTCGACACGCAACGACGAGCCCGAAAAGGCCAGCCGTCCTTTCAGCGCCAGCCGCGACGGTTTTGTGCTCAGCGAGGGGGCGGGCGTCCTCATTCTCGAAGACTACGAAAAGGCCAAGGCGCGCGGCGCGACCATCTACGCCGAGATCGTCGGCTACGGCACCAGCGCCGACGCGCACCACATCACCCTTCCGGCTCCAGAAGGCCGCGGCGCGCAGGTGGCCATGCGCATGGCTTTGGCGACGGCGGGGGTCAATCCCGAAGAGGTCGGCTACATCAATGCCCACGGCACCAGCACGCATTTCAACGATCTGCACGAGACGCAGGGCATCAAGCACGTCTTTGGCCCGCACGCGTACAAGCTCGCGGTCAGCTCCACCAAGTCCATGACCGGACACCTGCTGGGCGCGGCGGGGGCGGTCGAGGCCATCGCCGTCGCGCAGGCCTTGGCAGACGGCATCCTGCCCCCAACCATCAACCTGACCGATCCCGATCCGGTGCTTGACCTCGACTACATCCCAGAGGGGGCGCGGGAACAGCAGGTGGAGTACGCCCTCAGTAACTCCTTTGCCTTTGGGGGGCAGAACGCGGCGCTGCTCTTTAGGCGGGTTTAACTTCGCCTCCCCGCCGAAAGTCTTTTGTCGCTGGGTGCGTGCGAGGCTGCCCGCTACGCTCGCCCCAACCTCTTTGGGCGCCGTGACGCTTGCCTGACGCGACGAACGTTTCCTGCACTGAGGTTTACCGTGCCTGCCGAGACTCCCCTTCCGCCTGTTTCCCAAGAGTTGCCGCCTTCCGTGAAAGGCGGAAGACGCAAGAAGGGCCTGCGGGCCGCCCCTGCTGCCGAGGGGGTGGGGCAGACCTTCAGCACGGTCGCCAACCCGGACAGCCCGTTTCTCAACCGCGAGCTCTCCTGGCTGGCCTTTAACGCGCGGGTTCTGGCCGAGGCACGCGACGAGCGCAACCCGCCCCTAGAACGCCTGAAGTACGCGGCGATCTGCGGCAGCAACCTGGACGAATTCTTTATGGTGCGGGTGGCCGGAATTCACCGCCAGATCGCGGCGGGGGTCAACACCCCCAGTCCCGACGGCCTGCTTCCCCGCGAGACCCTCGCCCTCGTGCGCGAGCGAACTCAGGTGATGCTGCGCCAGATCGAAAAGGCCGCTCGGCGCACGCTGCGGGACCTCGCTGCTCACGGCGTGCGGCTGGTGCGCGTGGCAGACCTGGGCAAGCGGGCGCGGGCGGCGCTGCGCGAGCATTACCTCGCAGAAATTCAGCCGGTGCTCACGCCGCTCGTCGTGGACCCCAGCCACCCCTTTCCTTACCTCAGTAACCTCAGCTTGAATCTGGCCGTGCTGCTGGACGGGGGCGAGGGCGAGGAACCCGACTTCGCCCGCGTCAAGGTGCCCGTGGGCGTGTTGCCGCGTGTCGTGGCGGTGGGAGGCAGCCTGCTGCTCCTTGAAGACGTGATCGCCGCCCATCTCGGGGATCTGTTTAAGGGCCGGCGGGTGCTGGCCGCCCATGCCTTCCGCGTGACCCGCAACACCGACTACGAGTTCGAAGAAGAGGAAGCCGAAGACCTCCTCGCCACCATCGAAGATGGCCTCAGGCGGCGGCGTTTCGGCTCGGCGGTGCGGCTGGAAGTGATGGCGGACATGCCGCCGAGCGTGACGACCTTCCTCCAGGAACGGCTGCGGCTCGCGCCGGAAGATATCTTTCGGCTGGAAGGTCCCTTGGGGACCGCTGACCTGATGAGCCTGCCGGTGCAGCGGCCCGACCTGAGCTTTCCGCCCTACGCGCCAGCCGTCCCGGACCTCGATGGCGACGACGAAGACGCCATATTCAGCACGCTGCGCCGCGGTGACGTGCTGCTGCACCACCCGTACGACAGCTTCACGAATGTGCTGGACTTCGTGGAGGAGGCTGCCCGCGACCCGCAGGTGCTCGCCATCAAGCAAACCCTGTACCGCACCGGCGACGATCCCCGGTTGCTGGCGGCTCTGCGCCATGCCGCCGAAAACGGCAAGCAGGTCGTGGCCCTGATCGAACTCAAGGCGCGCTTTGACGAGCAGCGCAACATCTCCTGGGCACGCAAGCTCGAGCGGGCCGGAGCCCACGTCGTGTACGGCATGGCGGGCCTCAAAACCCATGCCAAAGTCACCCTGGTCGTTCGCCGCGAGGAAGGGGGGCTACGCCGGTACGTCCACATCGGCACCGGCAACTACAATCCCAAGACGGCGCGGCTCTATACCGACCTGAGCCTCCTCACCGCCGATCCCGATCTGGGGGCGGACGTCTCCGAGCTGTTTAACCACCTCACCGGGTATGCCGAAGCCCGCTACAGCCGTCTGCTGGTCGCGCCCGACACCGCTCGCCGCGGCTTCGAGGCGCTGCTGGACCGCGAGATCGAGCACGCGCGGGCAGGAGAAGACGCCTGGGTCCGGGTCAAGGTCAACCAGCTCACCGATCCCGGCATGATCGAGGCCCTCTACCGCGCCTCGCAGGGGGGCGTGCGGGTCGAGCTGATCATTCGCGGCGTCTGCTGCCTGCGCCCTGGCGTTCCCGGCCTTTCCGAGAAGATCCGCGTGCATAGCCTGCTGGGCCGTTACCTCGAGCACGCACGTCTCTACGCCTTTGGCAACGCGGGTGACCCCGAGGTGTACCTGGGCAGCGCTGACTGGATGAGCCGCAACCTCGATCGCCGCGTCGAGGCGGTCACTCCTGTTCTGGACGACGGCCACCGTGACCATCTTCTGCGCCTGCTGGCCACCGAATGGGCCGACGAACGAGGCTCCTGGGAACTGGGCCCGGACGGCGTGTACGAGAAGCTGAGCGGTGACTTCAGCGCCCAGCAGGCTTTTGCCGATGCCCGTCACCCCACCTGAGCACGGCAATACCGGAGATGCGGCGTGCAGCCTGCATCCCCGGTCCTAGAGGGCTTGGGTCAGCGGTCAGCCAGGAGGTCGGTGGCCTGACTGGCAGTTTGCTTGGCAGGAGCGGCAACACCATAGTCAGGGGGACCCGCCTGTGCCACCGAGAAGACGACCGCCGCCAGAACCGCCAGAACCTTCACGGTTTTTTTGATGGGCATGCCTTACTCTAGCATAGACGCGATGACCCCCGATGTGGACCGGTTCATAGAACTTCAGGCGCAGTTTGACGCCGGACGGTATGACATGGTCATCACGCGGCTGACGGCTGTCCCGCCCCGCACAGCAGCGGAGTGGCGTCTTCTGGGGATGGCGTATCTTTGGAGTCGGCTTTTACCCGAAGCAGAGTTACCCCTGCTGCGGGCCAGTGAGCAGGGAGACGCAGAAGCGCGGGTCGAATACGGCAATGTGCTGCGGCTTCAGGGCCGCTTTGCGGAGGCCATTCGGCACTTTCAGGCAATCACCCCCGGCCTGACGGGAGAACTCGCGCTGCGAGCGCTCAGGTGGTGGGGAACAGCGGAATTCCAGGCAGGGCACATGGCGGGGGGCCTGGAGCGCTGCGAGCAGGCCTGGCGCGGCTATCTGGCCCTGGGGGACGACGAGCGGATTGGGCGCGTGACCCAGACGGTCGCGCAGATGCTGGTCCAAATGGGGGATATGGCCCGTGCCCGGCACCTCTACGGCGAGGCGCTGCGCCTTCTGCCGACCGACAGAACGCCTGTGGCTCGCCTGTCCGCACTGACGGGGCTGGCCAATGTGCAGGTGCTGACCGGGGACTTCGCTGGAGCGCGGGCGACCCTGACGCAGGGCTGGGAGGTATTGACTGACACTGAGGCGCTTACACCTAAGGCTTATCTACTGGCCATCGAGGCGGAGCTGCACTACCTGACTGGAGAACAGGCCGCGTACATGCAGAACCTCCAGGATCTGCGCAGGATTGCCGAAACGACCCGTGATTTCGAGCTGCTGACCTGGACGGCCACTCGCCTCGCGGACCTGTACAGCCGCCAGGGAGAGCACGGGCGGGCGCTGGAAGTCCTGCTTGACCTGGCACCGGACGCCGCGCATCCAGCGGTGATCCTCACGCGGGGGATTCTCCTGCGGCGCCGGCAGCATCACGCCCAGGCGGCCGAGCACCTCACGCGAGTGCTCGAGACCCCAGGGCTGGGAGAGGGGCTGCGGGTTCGGGCGCTGCTGCATCTCGCCGAGGCCCAGGCCGCCCTGGGGGACGCGGCGGCGAGTCTCAACACGTTGGGCGAGGCGCTGAGGGTGCTCGTCAGCGCTCGGGACCGCATGCTGTACCGCCCCGATGTTCAGGAACTCCCCAATCTGGTCCAGCGTGCCCTGCTGGATCCGGACCTGGCCCCTGATACGCAGCTCGTGCTGGAGAAGCTGGCCTTTCCGAGGCCGCAGGACCCTCCGGCGACCCCCCTGCGCCTGCGCGTGTTGACGCTGGGCCGCGCGGAGGTGGAGCGGGGAGGCGAACGAGTGCCCCTCAGCCTGGAAGGAAGTGTCCTCACCCTCGCCTACCTCGCCCTCCATCCGGGCCGCAGCCGCCGGGAACTGGAAGCGAGCATCTACCCCGACCGCGATCCCAAGACCGCCGGGGATTACTTCCGAGCGGTGTTTCGTGAGCTGCGCCAGCGCCTCGGGCCAGAAGTGCTGCAGATGGAGGGCAGCGCCAAGCAGCCCCGCTATCGCCTGGGCCCAGACGTTCACGTGGAGCTCGACGTGACGGAGCTGCGCGCGGCGCTGAGGGCGGGGGACCTGGCCTGTGCGTTGGCCCTCTACCGTGGTCCCTTTTTGCCGGGCCTGCGGCTAGAGAGCGAGTGGGCCGACGAGCTGCGGGAGGAGCTGCGGGTGCTGCTCACGCTGGAGTTGCGCGCCCATCTGAACCGTGCCCGCGAGGAGGGTGATCTGCGGCGGGCACTCCTGCTGACCAACGAGTTCCTGCGCGTGGACCCCTACGATGTGGGGGTGCTGGAAACCCGGGTCGAGCTCGCCCGGCGGGTGGCGACCCCACAGGAACTCGCCCGCTACGTGGTGGAACTCCACCGCATGCGTTCCTGAACGGGAGCGGTTTGTGTCTCCTGCCGAACGCCCCTTTCTGAATGCCCCCGATCCCCGCGGAACAGCTCCGGGGGGCGCGGTGCCCGCCGCGCTTTTTGATCTGGCGGTGAACCGCGCGGCGGCTGCCCTGCGCGGCCTGCGTCCGGTGGACCCTGGTCCGGCGCTTGCCGCCTGGCACGCCCGCACCCGCTTTGCCCGGCGCGTGCCGCTCGCGGCGGTTCTGGACGCCTTGGCCCAGAAACCCCAGGAAGACGGCGAGTGGCACTGGGCCGGGGGACCCGAGGGCGGCTGGGTGGCGGGACGGGCACCCTTTCCGTAGGGAATGGAGGGGCGTTTCTCCGGCCGCTACAGCTCGTCTCCTACAACCTTTGCCGCCACCCAGACCGCCCGCGTGATCTCCTCCTGCGGGAGGTAGGGAAGGGCGGGGCGATCTTCTGGAACAGCCAGAGCCACGGCGGCATTGGCAGGCACGTGCAGGAAGCCGCAGGGAACGTGCCGGTGACCCGTGATGGCCAGGTGATGCAGGGCGCAGTACAGCACGAAGTTGCACACGTACAGGCCCGCCGTGTTGCTGATGTGGCCCGGAATCCCCGCCGCTCGCCATCCGGCCACGACCGAACGCAGGGGGAGGGTGCTGAGGTAGGCGGCGGGAGCTGCGGCGTCTGCGCAGGCGGGGTGATCGCGGTAGGTTTGCCCCGCGTTGTCGGGAATGGAAAAGTCCATGACGTTGAGGGCAACCCGCTCGACCGTCACTTGCGGGCGGCCCGCCGCGAGGCCCGTGAGCAGCACGGCATTGGGCCGATACTCATCCAGCAGTGCCCGGAGCTGCGTCGCCGCCGCCTGGGGCTCGACGGGCAGCAGCGCCGACTGGACGCGCGTTTGGCCCACGGCCTGCCCGTCCAGCGCTTGTGCCGCCTGCGCGCTGGGATTCACCGGGTGCGTGTGAAAGGGCTCGAAGCCGGTGAGGAGCAGCGTGGGCATGCGGCGAGAATACGGCAGAAGGAATTCAGTTGCCTCTTCCGCAGTGTTTGGCCTCCCGCGCCGGTATGCTCGACCGGTGCCGGAACTCCCCGAGGTCGAGACCACACGCCGCAAGCTCGAACCGCTCCTCATGGGGCGCACCATCCTTGAGATCACGCACGACGCCCCTCACCGCTACCGCGACACGCACCGCGCGCACGGGCGGCGTGTTCGTGGCCTTTCGCGCCGCGGCAAATACCTGATGCTGCACCTCGCGGCAGCCGGTGCGGCGGAGGACGAGCGCCATGACCTCGAACTGGTTGTGCACCTGGGCATGACGGGGGGCTTTCGGCTTCAGGAGGGGCCCCACACCCGCGCCGTTCTCACGACCGACGCGGGGTCCCTCTACTTCCACGACCCCCGGCGCTTCGGCAAGATGGCGGTGGTGCCCGCGGGCGAGTACCGGGGAATGCCCACCCTCCTGGCGATGGGGCCGGAGCCGCTCTCCGAAGACTTCCGCGAGGAGGACTTTGCTCGGTTGGCGGCACGAGCTGGAGCGGTCAAGCCCTGGCTGCTCTCGCAGAAACCCGTGAGCGGCGTGGGCAACATCTACGCTGACGAGAGCCTGTGGCGGGCTCGGATTCACCCCGCCCAAACCCACCTGACCCGCGAGGAGGCGGGCCGCCTCTACCACGCCATCCGCGCGGTGATGCATGAGGCGGTGGAGGCCGGGGGCAGTTCTCTCGGGGACGGCTTGGGCAACTACCGCCAGCACGACGGCGAGCGGGGCTCCTTTCAGGGGCGACACAACGTCTATGGCCGCGCCGGCGCCCCCTGCCCCCGCTGCGGAACCCCTCTTCAGAAGACGGTGCTGGGAGGACGCGGCACGCATGTTTGTCCGCGCTGCCAGCTCCTCAGGAGAAGAGATGCCTGACCTCACCTCGCTGCGCCTCACCTACGCCCGCGCCGAGCTGCGCCGCGCCGACCTCGACCCCGATCCCCTGCGGCAGTTTCACCGTTGGCTCGAGGAAGCCCTGGGTGCAGGGTTGCGCGAGCCCTACGCCCTCAGCCTGGCCACGGCCGACGCGTTGGGGCGGCCCAGCGTGCGGACCGTCCTGCTGCGCGGGGCGGACGAGCGCGGCCTGACCTTCTACACGAACTACGAATCGCACAAGGGCCGTGACCTGGCCCAGAACCCGCAGGCAGAACTGCTGTTCCACTGGGCCGAACACGAGCGGCAGGTGCGGGCCTACGGGCCGGTCGCGCGGGTGCCCGAGGAGGAAAGCACGGCCTACTTTCACGCTCGCCCCCGCGAGAGCCAGCTCGCGGCCCATGTGAGTACTCCGCAAAGCGCGCCGGTCGGGAGCCGAGAGGTGCTCGAAGCCCGGTTCGCTGCCCTGCAAACGCAGTTTCCTGAGGGCACGACCATCCCCAAACCCGACTTCTGGGGCGGCTACCGCGTTCAGGTGCAGGAGTGGGAATTCTGGCAGGGCCGGCCGGGCCGTCTGCACGACCGCTTTCGGTACACTCGGGCCGGGGAGAGCTGGCGCATCGAGCGCTTGATGCCGTAGAACCGGCCTGGCCGCTCCTCTCAGACGCTCAGGTGCTGCAACTTTTCCGCTGCCGAGGGCGTACCCTCTAGAGAGGAGGACCTGCTGGAATGGACCTGTATCTGCTGTGCCTGCTGGTGGGCGGCGGACTGCTTGCCCTGTCCCTGCTGGGTGGGCACGACGTGGATGTCGGCCACCCGGAGGCGGGCGACCTCGCCTCCTGGTTCTCACTGCGCGCGCTGGTGAGTTTTGCGGCCTTTTTTGGGCTCGCGGGGGTGGTGGGCGGCCTGATGGGTCTGGCCGGGCCGGGCCGGCTGACTCTGGCGCTTGTGACCGGGTTGGCGGTGGGGGGCTTTACCGCCTTTGCCCTGCGGCTGGCGCGAACGCGTGGCGAGGTGAGCGGCGCGGCGGGCCGCCTGGTGGGGCGCACGGGCAAGGTGCTGGTGCCCCCGGCACCGAGCCGGCCGGGCAAGGTGGCCCTCACGGTGGCGGGACAGATCGAACATGTGCTTGCCCGCAGTGACGACGCGCTGCGAACCGGTGACGCCGTGATCGTGATCGGCGTGCAGGGCGGCGTGCTGGACGTGAAAGCCTGGGACGGACGGGCGTGATGTCCCTTTCTCGCAAGAACCTTCCGCAAAGGAGAGACTCGTGCTGACTGGAACGCTGATGGCTGCCGCCCTGATCCTGCTGGGAATCATTCTCGTGCTCGTCCTCATCCAGAAGTTTTTGATTGTGGTGCCGCCCAACCGGGTGCTGGTGATCTCGGGCCGCAGCCGCCGCACAGAGGAGGGCGATACGGTGGGTTACCGCGTCATTCGCGGCGGGCGGGCCTTTCGTATTCCGGTGCTGGAAAAGGTGTCGTGGATGGACCTCACGACGATTCCACTTGACCTCTCCATAGAGAACGCCTACTCCAAGGGCGGGATTCCGCTCAAGATCCACGCGGTGGCCAACGTCAAAATCAACGCGCAGGAGCCGCAGCTTTCCAATGCGATCGAGCGTTTTCTGGACGTGCCGCGCGAGAGCGTGACCAACATCGTCCGCGACACGCTGGAGGGCAACCTGCGCGGCGTGGTGGCGACCCTGACGCCCGAGGAGATCAACGAGGACCGGTTGCGCTTCGCCGAAGCCCTGATCGAGGAGGCCGAGCACGACATGAATAACCTCGGCATCAAGCTCGATACCCTCAAGATTCAGAACGTGTCCGACGTGGGAGGCTACCTGAATGCCATCGGGCGCCGCAAGGCCGCCGAAGTGCTCAAGGAGGCACGCATCGCGGAGGCCGAGCGCAACGCCGAGGCGGCACAGGCCGAAGCCCAGGCCCTCCAGCGCAGCCAGGTCGCGCAGGCGATCAGTCAGCAGGCCATCTTGGAGGAGCAGAACAAGCTGGAGGTGCGCCGCACCGAACTCAATGCCATTCAGCTGTCGCGCCAGAACGAGGCCGCGGTCGAGTCCGAACTGGCCAAGGTGCGTGCCACCCAGAACTTTGAACAGGAACAGGCGGCCCTCCAGGCGGCCTTGCGTCAGCGCCGCGCTCAGGCTGAACGTGAGGCCCGTATGGTGGAGGCGCAGCAGAATGCTGAGGCCGCCGAGGTCGAGGCTCAGGCCCGGCAGCGCGCCACCATCGCCCAAACCACCGCGCAGCAGGCGATTTTGGAACGCGAGAACGAGCTGCGGGTGCGCAAGGCCGAACTGGAAGCCCTGGCGGCAGCTCGTGAGAACGAGGCGAAGGTTGCTGCCGAGCGTGCTCGTGTTGTGGCCGAGCAGGAACTCGAACAGGAGCGCGTGCTGCTCAACCAGAAGCGGCTGGAAGCCGACGTGGTGGCTCCTGCTCGCGCCAAACGCGAGGCCGAGCTGCTGGCCGCGCAGGCCGCCGCGGCCCCCATCATCGAGGAGGGCCGGGCCAAGGCCGAGGCGGTGCGCCTGATGGTCGAAGCCTTCCGCCAGGCTGGGCCGGAAGGCGAGCGGGCCTACGTCCTGAATATGCTGCCCGGCATCGTCGAGGCGTTCGCCAAGAGCGTGCAGGAGATGCAGATCGACAAGCTCACCGTCATTGATTCCGGGAACGGGCAGGCCACGCGCAGCGCGGTGCAGACCCTTCCCGCCAACATCATCGGCATGGTCGAGCAGGTGGAGAACGCGACGGGCGTGAACCTGCTCAGCCTCCTCCAGACTACCGGCAAGCCGAAGGGGAACGGGGCGAGCGCGGTGCAGCCCGCTCCCCCGGTGCCGGCCAAGACCGATGCTTGAGCGGGACCGGTTGAACACTTGGGCAGGCAGCGCCGCGGGCGGCATGATGTCCCTATGAGTAACCTCTACACCGCCGAAGTCACCGCCACCGGAGGCCGCGCCGGAGCAGTCAAGTCCAGTGACGGCCGCCTCGAACTGTCCCTGAGTGTGCCCGCTGAGCTGGGGGGTGAGGGCGGGCCCGGCACCAACCCCGAGGAACTCTTTGCGGCCGGATACGCGGCCTGTTTTCTGGGGGCGCTGGGGGTGGTTGCCCGCCGGCAGAAGATCGAGCTGGACCCCGCCAGCACCATGACCGCCCGCGTGGGCCTGCGAAAGAGCGGCCTCGCCTTTGCGCTCGACGTGGAACTGGAGGGCCGCTTTCCCGGCCTGTCTCGCGCGGAGGCCGAGGCGCTCATGCATGCCGCGCACCAGGTCTGTCCCTACAGCGTAGCGACTCGGGACAACGTGCCGGTTCGCCTCAAGGTCGCGGACTAACCCGGGCGGCATGAACGTCCTGATTGTCGTCGCCACCGCCGGGGAGGCCGCAGGGCTCGCGGACCTCCCCGCTCGGGTGGTGGTGAGCGGTGTTGGGCCGGTCGCGGCGGCGCTGGCCACGTGGCAGGCCTTGGCCCGTGAATCCTTTGACCTGGCCGTGAGTGCCGGAATCGGCGGCGCGTACCCCGGCAGCGGCCTACAGGCAGGTGATCTCGCGGTCTCCAGCGTGATGGTGCAGGCGGACTTGGGGGCGTGGGACGGCGAAAACTTCCTTGACCTCGCGGCCCTGGGCTTGTCGGTGCTGCCCGGAGCGGCACACACCGGGACGTTCGCTGTTTGGGACGGGGCGGCCCAACTCGCCGCGGCTCTGGGGGCGGCCTGCGGTCCCACCCTCACCCTGGGCACGGTGACCGGCACGGCGGAACGCGCCGCCGAACTCGCCCGGCGTTATCCCGGTGCGCTCACCGAAGGGATGGAGGGAGCAGGTGTGGCACACGCGGCGCTGCTTGCGGGAGTGCCGGTCCTCGAACTCCGCGGCGTCAGCAACCCGGTTGGTCCCCGCGACCGCCGAGCCTGGCGGATTCCGGAAGCGCTTGCCGCCACCCGGCGTGGTTTGGCAGGCCTCCTGGAGGGTGTGTAGGCGTCCGCCTAGTGCGCGGGCTGGTCCTCCCCTTGTTGCGGGGCGGGGTACTTCACGCGCACATGGACAACGGTGCCGACGGGTGTTTGCGGGTCCACGTTGATCCAGTGGCTGGCCAGAATGGGCGGGTTGGGCTCCGGGTCGAGCGCGCGGACCAGCATTCGGCCCTGCGCGGGAAGAAAGAGGCACCACCCTTCCGGCGTGGCGGAAAAAGCCCGCACCGGCAGGATGCTTTGCAGGGTGATGTCTTCGGGCGTTGCCCAGTACTCCACGAGCAGACAGGCCTGTTCGCGGTCCTGGTCAGCGGGATCAAGGTCGAGCTGAACCTCGACCGCGTCGGGCTGGCCGGGCACCAGATTCATCCAGCCGGGCACCACGGAGCGGCCGCTGCCCGCGCTTCTAAACTGCTGGGGTTCGTTCGGCTTGGTCATGGGGCCAGGGTAGCGCGGGCTTATCTGGCGTGCCGCTGGGAGCCCAGCAGCGCCCTGACCGTCACGTACCCCACCAGGAAAAACAGCAGCGGCGTGAGGTTCACGCTGATCTCGGTGTCCTTTTCGGGGTGCAGCGCGTTCTGCTGGTGATACCTGATCATGGGCTCAGCGTACTCGGCCTGCTCCTGCCCCGCCTTGAGGGTCACTTCGGCCTTCTCACCGGGGCGCTCTGTGCAGCGCGGCCTGGTCGGTGACCTGCCCGGGCGCTATGGTAAGACGTCCTGCTGCGCTGGCCGCTGCTGGCCGCGGCGCAGCCTCCACAACCCGCTTTCTGCCTCTCTTTCCGAAAGGAACTGTCATGACCGCTGTCCCAACTCCGCCCGCCACCATGAAGGCCCTCAGCAAGCAGGAAGCCCGCCCGGGCCTGTGGATGATCGAAACGGAAGTGCCCACGCCCGGGCCCAACGACCTGCTGATTCGCGTGAAGAACAGTTCCATCTGCGGCACCGACGTCCATATCTACCGGTGGGACGAGTGGGCGCAAAAGACAATTCCCGTTCCGATGGTGGTCGGGCATGAGTACGTCGGCGTGGTGGCTGGGATGGGCAGCGAGGTGCGCGGCTTCAGCCTCGGGGACCGGGTGAGCGGCGAGGGTCACATCACCTGTGGTCACTGCCGCAACTGCCGGGCGGGGCGGCGCCACCTCTGCCGCAACACGCTGGGGGTGGGCGTGAACCGGCCGGGTTCCTTCGCGGAATACCTCGTGCTGCCCGCCTTGAATGCCTTTAAGATCCCGGGCGACATCCCCGACGAGATCGCCGCCATTTTCGACCCCTTCGGCAACGCGGTGCACACCGCCCTCAGCTTCGATCTGGTAGGCGAGGACGTGCTGATCACCGGCGCGGGGCCTATCGGCGTGATGGCCGCCGCTGTCGCCCGGCACGTGGGCGCGCGCAACGTGGTCGTCACTGACATCAATGACTACCGCCTGGAGCTGGCCCGCCGGATGGGGGCGACTCGCGCCGTCAATGTCGCCCGTGAGGACCTGTGGGAGGTCGCGCGGCGCGAACTCGGGATGACGGAGGGCTTCGATGTGGGCATGGAGATGAGCGGGTCGGGGGCCGCCTTCGCGCAGATGGTCCGCGTGATGAACAACGGCGGCAAGATCGCCATCCTGGGCATCCCCTCCGGGCAGGTGGACATCGACTGGAACGACGTGATCTTCAAGGGCCTGACCCTCAAGGGCATCTATGGCCGCGAGATGTTTGAAACCTGGTACAAGATGACGGCCCTGATCCAGTCGGGCCTGGACCTCACGCCCGTGCTGACGCACCGCTTTTCCATCGACGACTACCAGAAGGGCTTTGATGCGATGCTCAGCGGGCAAAGCGGCAAGGTGATCCTGGACTGGGAGGCGGGGGTCTAGCCTGCTAGCATGTTCCCCATGAGCCTGCGCTTTGGCTGGTGGTGGCCCGGTTGTTAGCCGGGTGACTTTCCCTGACCCTGTGCAGGCCGCGCCCGGAGTGATCTGGGCGCGTTTTCTTTTCCCTCTGGAGGCTTCCCTATGAACAAACCCCGCATCCTGACCGGAGACCGTCCGACCGGCCCCCTGCATATCGGCCACTATGTCGGCTCACTGCGCAACCGCGTCGCGCTGCAACGCGACTACGACACCTACATCCTGATCGCGGACGTGCAGGCCCTCACCGACAACTTCGAGAACCCGCGGAAGGTGCGGGACAACGTGCTGGAGGTGGCGCTGGATTACCTGGCCGTGGGCCTGGACCCGCAGGAAGTGACCTTCGTGATCCAGTCGCAGGTGCCCCAGATCGCGGAGCTGACCGTCTTCTACCTGAACCTCGTCACCGTGTCGCACCTGCGGCAGAATCCGACCGTCAAGACCGAGATCGCGCAGAAGGGCTACGGCGAGGCGGTGCCCGCCGGGTTCTTCGTCTATCCCGTCTCACAGGCGGCGGATATCACGGCCTTCGGCGCGAACCTCGTGCCGGTCGGCGAAGACCAGCTCCCGATGATCGAGCAGACCCGCGAGATCGTGCGGCGCTTCAACCACCTCTACGCGCCCGTGCTGGTCGAACCGCAGGCTCTGGTTGGTGAAGTGGCCCGCCTGCCCGGCCTGGACGGCAAGGCCAAGATGAGCAAGTCGCTGGGCAACGCCATCTTCCTGTCCGACAGCGCGGACGAGGTGGCCCGCAAGGTCCGCGGCATGTACACCGATCCGGGCCACCTGCGCGTCGAGGACCCCGGCCAGGTGGAGGGCAACCCGGTCTTCGCCTATCTGGACGCCTTCGACCCCGACAAGGCGCGCGTGCAGGCCCTCAAGGACCACTACCGCCGCGGCGGCCTGGGCGACGTGAAGGTCAAGTGGCATCTGCTGGAGGTGCTGGAAGAAACGCTCGCCCCAATCCGCGAGCGCCGCGCCGAGTTCGCGCGGGACATGGCGGGTGTGGAAGCCATCGTGCGTGAAGGGACTGAGCGGGGCCGCGAGGTGGCCGCCGGAACGATGCAGGCGGTCCGCCAGGCGATGCACCTGGACTACTTCCCGGCTGCCCACATCCCCCAGCCCACACCCTAGACGCACCCACGTTTCTTGAGTCCGCTCGTGTTAACCTAGGGCACGGAGGTCGGGCCGGGTCCCGGCGTGAACACACATGGACTACTACGAACTGCTGGGTGTCTCGCGCACCGCGAGCGCCGACGAGATCAAATCCTCCTACCGCAAGCTGGCCCTGAAGTTTCACCCCGACCGCAACAAGGAACCGGGGGCCGCCGAGCAGTTTGCCAAGATCAACGAGGCCTATGCCGTGCTCTCGGACCCCGAGAAGCGCGCGCACTACGACCGCTTTGGCAGCGCGCCGGGCGCGGGCATGCCGGGCGGGGATCCCTTTGGCGGCATGGGCTTTGACCCGATGGACATCTTCGAGCAGCTCTTCGGGGGACTGGGCGGACGTGGGGGCCGCCGGGGTCCGGCGCGCGGTGACGACATCGAGACCGAGGCGCGCGTCACGTTGGAGCAGGCCCGCGCGGGTGATGAGATCGAGGTGGAGGTCGACCGCCTCACCACCTGCGAGCACTGTCACGGCAGCCGCACCGAGCCGGGGGGAAAGCCCCCCAAGAGCTGCCCGACCTGCGGGGGGCTGGGGGTGGTGCGCGCGCAGGCCCGCACGATCTTCGGCGTGGTGGAGACGCAGCAGCCCTGCCCCACCTGCCGCGGCGAGGGCCAGGTGATTCAGGAGCCCTGCACGGTTTGCCACGGAAGGGGCCGTACCCTCAAGGCCGAGAAGGTGGGGGTCAAGCTGCCGCGCGGCATCGACGAGGGGTACCGCATCCGCGTGGCGGGCATGGGGCACGAGGGGCCGGGCGGGAACGGCGACCTGTACGTGCATATCGAGATGGTGCCGCACCCCGAGCTGCGCCGCGAGGCCGAGAACCTGATCTACACCGCTTCGATCAGCTTTGCCAAGGCTGCCCTCGGCGGGCAGATTACGGTGCCCACCCTAGACGGTCCGCAGACGGTGGAGGTCAAGCCAGGAACGCAGCACGGCGACCTGTACCGCCTGCGCGGCCAGGGTCTGCCCCGCCTGCAAGGGGCCGGAGTGGGCGACCTGGTCGTTGAGTACGAGATTGCGGTGCCCAAGCCCTCGCAGCTCACGCCGGAGGCGCGCGAGGCCCTGCACGCCTACGCCCGCGCCGTTGGGGACGAGGTCCACGAGCACCGCGAGGGCTTTTTTGACCGGGTGGGCAAGATTTTCCGGGGCGAGTGACCGGAGCAGCCGGGCGGGGGAGGTGCAAAGAGCGCGCCTCCCCCGTATGGTCTGTCCCGGCCTGACTGTCCCGTGACAGCAGCGTGAAGGGCCGGGTATGCTGCTGTGCGGTCGTCTCCCCGCGACCCTTTCTCACCTGCCCCGGAGGTATTCCCCGTGACCGTGACTGAACCCGCCGTGTCCGAACGCACCCTGGCTGAGCGTCTCTCGCAGAGCCGCCGCCGCCCGCTGCTGGTCTTTGCCGGGCAGAGTAACCGCCCGCTTGCGCAGGCGATCTGCGACAACCTGGGTATCCCGCTGGGTGTCAGCAAGACCGAGAAGTTCACGAACGACAACATCATCGTGCACTACGAGCAGTCACTGCGCGAGGGGGACGTCTTTATCGTGCAGTCCTTTAGTACGCCGGTGAGTGACGCGATTATGGAGCTGCTCCTCATGATCGACGCGGCCAAAAGCGCGTCGGCGGGCCGCGTCACGGCGGTGATTCCCTACTTCTCCTATGCTCGCAGCGACAAAAAGGACAGCCCGCGCATCTCCATTGCGGGGCGCTTGCTGGCCGATATTTTGCAGGCGGCGGGAGCGGACCGCGTGCTGACCATGACGCTCCACGCGCCGCAGGTCCACGGCTTTTTCAAGGTGCCGGTCGATCACCTCTCGGCAGACCGCGTGCTGAGCGCGCACTTCAGGCAGTGTGTGCCCAACGCCAGTGAAGGCGTGGTCCTGGCCCCCGACGCCGGCAGCATCAAACGGGCCAGTCAGATTGCGCGCCGCCTGGGCGCAGGCCTCGCCATGATCGACAAGGAGCGCCTCTCGGATACCGAGGTCCGCCCGCGCGCCCTGATCGGCAGTGTGGAAGGCAAAACAGTATTCATTGTGGACGACGAGATCAGCACGGCGGGGAGCCTGGTCGAGACCGTGAACATCGCGCGCAGCATGGGCGCCAAGGACGTGTACGTCGGGGTGACCCACGGCGTCTACACCGGGCCTGCCATCGAGCGCATCGCCAGCCTGGACGTGACCCAGGTCGCCAGTACGAACACGGTCTACGTGTCGCCGGAGAAGGTGGCCGCCGCTGGCGGCAAGCTGGCCGTGCTCGACGTGTCGCCCCTTTTTGCCAATGCCATCGCCAACATCCACACCGGGGAGAGTGTCAGCACGCTCTTCGAGTGAGCGGAGCGCAGGGCAAAGGGGGAAGACCCAAGGCCGGTCTTCCCCTCCTCGTTGTGTCGCTCTAGCCAGCTTGCCGGGGTAGCCTCCAGGTCATCAGGCCCACGAGCAGCGTGCCCGCTGCCAGCAACGTGAGTAACAGGCCGGAGTGTCCCACGACCAAGAAAGCGAGCGGGATCAGGGCGGTGACGAGGAGCGGCGGGAGGAAGGCGCGGCCCAGGGCCAGCACGCTGAAGAAGAGGCCTGCCAGCGCACCGAGCGGCAAGGCCAGGGCGGGCGGCAGGTACGCGGTGAGCACGCCGCCCCACACGAAGCCGAGGGCAAGCCCCAGAACCGCGCCCGCCAGGCGCAGCGGTGGCAGGGGCAGGCGGCGCAGCCCCGCCCACGCGAGGGCCAGCAGTGCGGCGAGGAGCAGCGTGGGCGGCTCCATCAGCCCGATCTTGGCGAGCATCTCGCGCACACTGCCCTGTGCGAACACCACCGCCACATTCTGCGCGGTGATCACGTCCTGAAGCCGCCAGCGCAGCGTTTGCAGGCCGCCGAACGCCGAGCGGGTGACCGACGTGGGGTAGAGGCTGTAGCGCTCGAACTTGGCGGGCCGGTCGGCGGTGACGGTCAGATCGAGGTTCCGCAGCGGTTCCCGGCGATCGGCGAGACGGTAACTCCAGCCGCGCGACCCCTGATGCCGGTAGGTGACGCTGACGCGCACCGTCTGTCCGGCGGGAACCACGCCCTCCCAGACGCTCCCTTCGCGCAGATCGCTGGCGCGGTAGCTCTGGCCGTTCACCGTCAGCCGGAAGCTGCTGAGGGTGCCGCTGCCGGAGGGAAGCGGGAAGACGAAGCGCACCGGAGCCGCCTCCTGACGCGGGTTGGTGAAGGTGTAGTCGGCGCTGAACGTGGCGTTGTAGTACGTCCCGCGCCCGCCCGCCGGGTCCACGAAGCGTAGGTCGGCGCGGGCACGGGTGGTGTCCAGGCCCAGCGGCTCCTCGGTTTGCAGGGTCACGTCACGGGCGTAGATCAAGTTCTCACCCTGCCGGGTAAAGCCCTCGCGCAGATCCTGCACAGTCAGGCCGGGTGGGTTCCCGAAATAGGGCAGCAGCGTTTCCCAGCCGCCACCGAGGTTCAGCCGGGCGTACACGTCGGCGGGCAGCACCAGGCGGCGCGAGTACGTGCGGGTCGTGAGCAGGCTCACGCGCGGGGCCGACTGCACGGTTTGTCCGCCCGCCGGGTCCGCCGCGTTCGCGTAGCGGGCATTCAGTTGGGCCCCCAGCCGTGCATCCACCGCCCGCCGCGTGACCTCGGTCGCGAGAATTCCCGCCCCCACCGCGAGCGCCACCAGCAGCCAGCGGCCCAGCCCTGGCAGTTGGGAACCCGCCCAACTCAGCCCCACCCGGAACCGCTCGCGGTCCAGCAGCCCGATCAGCAGCAGCGCCACGAGCAGCGCCGCGAGCATCATCGCCAGCGGCACCACCAGCCCAGCCAGCCAGGAGAGGGCCCCTAGAAGGGTATGGAGCGCAGTTTGAACCATAGGGCCTCCAAGAATTGAGGTTATACTCTTCTGAGTATGAGCCTCAAAAGAGGCTCGATCATCCACCTTTTGGTGGATCAGGTTCTTGGTATTGATTTGTATTCAAAAGGGCTTGACCTTTTAAAGCTAAAGGGCCACGCTGAGGCGTGACCGCTGCTCCGCCTGTTCTGTCCGCGTCCACGCACGTCGGCCCCGTCACGCTGCTGGCGCGGGATCTGCCGCGGCTGGCCGATTTCTATACCACCCTGCTGGGGCTGGGGCCGCTGGCACAGGCGGCGGACTCGGTCACGCTCGGCGCACACGGCAGGCCCCTCCTCCACCTGTTGGCCCGCCCCGACCTCCCCGCGCCGCGGCCCAGCCGTCCGGGGCTCTACCACACGGCGTTTTTGCTTCCCACCCGCGCTGATCTGGGCCGCTGGCTGGCGCACGCCGCTCGCCTGGGCTTGCGCCTGGGAACCGGGGATCACCTCGTCAGCGAGGCGATCTACCTGACGGATCCCGAGGGGAACGGCATCGAGGTCTACCGCGACCGCCCCCGCTCGGAGTGGACCTGGGACAACGGTCTGGTGCGGATGGACACGCTGCCGGTGGATGTGCAGGGTGTGCTGGCCTCCGCCGAAGGAAGGCCTTTCAAGGGCGCCCCCGCCGGGACCACGGTCGGTCACGTTCACCTCAAGGTCGGGAACGCGGCGGAGGCAGCCCGCTTCTACCGCCGTGCCCTTGGCCTGAATATCGTCTCACACCTTCCGGGCGCGAGCTTCCTGTCCTGGGGGGGGTATCACCACCACCTCGGCCTCAACGAGTGGCACTCGTGTGGGCAGGGAAAACCTGAGACGCCTGCGGCCGGTCTGGGCGGTATCGAATTCGTCACGCCCGACCTCGCGCCGCTGCGGGCCCACCTCGCGGGTCTGGGCCTGAACGTGCAGGATGAGGATGGGGCACTGGGCTTCGAGGATCCCTGGGGTCACCGGGTGACCGTGCGGCTGGGGTAGGCCGCGGTGACGGTCAGAGGGACTCGGGCAGCGCCGTCGGCTGGCCGTTCACCCAGCGCAGCGGGGCGGCGTGCAGCTGCCGCCGGGTGCGTGCCTCGTTCCAGGCGTGAAAGACCAGGATGTCTTCCTCGCCCCGCCGGGTGACGCTGGCATGACCAGGGCCGCGCAGGTGCCCGGCCGTCCTGAGCACGTTCGCGCCCGGCAGGGGCTCGGTCCAGGGCCCCAGGGGGTGGTCGGCCACCGCATGCCCCACGCCGTACGTCTCGTTGATCCAGGCGCCGCCCGAATACAGCAGGTGGAAGCGCCCTTCCCGGTACAGCACGAAGGGGCCCTCCAGGGTGTGCCAGTCGTAGACGGCCCCGTACATCGGGCGGGCGCGCTGGTAGACCTGCCAGTCACCGCTTGCGCGCAGGATGGTCTGCGGTTCGCCCAGATGGGTCATGTCTTGCAGTGGGGCAACGGCAAGCAGCGTGCCGGGCCGCTCGCCGCTCAGGTCGTCGCGGGCATAGAAAAGCCACCACGACCCGTCCGGGGCCCGGAAGGGGTGCGGATCGATGGCGAACAGCTCTCCCGGTGTGAGGTTCAGGCCCAGGTCGGTGAAGGGACCGAGCGGATGGGTGGCGGTCGCCACCCGCAGGTGGTGATGCTTGTCGCCGTGGCCCACCGAGTAGTACAGGAAGAAGGTGCCGTTCTCCGACGCGACTTCGGGTGCCCAGTAGTCCAGCGGCTCCGCGCCCAGGGGCTCCAGCACGCCCCCGTGCGAGGTCCAGTGGATCAGGTCGGGGGAGGACAGCACCTCAAAGGCACGCTGGCCTGCCTGACCGTGCAGGCCGGTGCCGTAGGCGTAGTACGTGCCGTCCACGTGCAGCACAAAGGGATCCGCAAAATCGCCGGGGTACAGCGGTGCCTGGGGCAGGGGAGCGGTGAGGGTCATCGGCCCAGCCTTTCCAGAACGAGGGGACGGTCCAGGCCGTTGACGGGAGCCTGCGGCCAGCGCGGGTCGAGGGTGAGCACTTCCAGTCCCTCTCCCGTCAGCGCGATGGTGTCCTCGATCTTTGCGCCGCGTACGCTGGGATTCCAGGCGAGGACATTCCCGGCCGACAGGGTGACGGAGGCATCCGGCGTGGCGATGGCCTCGCGTGCTCGGTATCCAGCGATTCCCCCCTGATGGTGCTCAAAAAGAGCCTGCGGATGTCCCAGGTCGCGGTACGCCTGGGCCAGCACCCCGTACAGGTCCGCGAGGGCGGCGCCGGGACGGGAGGCCGCCAGCACGGCAGCCTCTACGGCGCTGACCTCCGCGTGCGCGGCGCGCAGTTCGGCGGGCAGGGGAGCAAAGGCCACAAAGCGGGTGAGGCTGGCGACCAGGCCGTGCCCCCGGGCGCACACCACCAGCATGGCGACCGACCCCAGCGGCTCGGCCTGTGGCGTGGGATGGCGGTACAGCGGCAGGCGGCGTTCGCCCGCGACCAGGGCGAGCGCGTCTTCCAGCCCGCGCCGCCGCAGCGCCGCGCTGGCCTCCCCGGCAAGGTCCAGTTCGGTCATGTCCGGGGTGGCGGCAAACAGCACCTCGGTCACGGCCTGGGCTGCGTCCCGTCCCACCCGGCGAAAGCGGTCCAGCTCGCTGGGCAACAGAATCCGTTTGCGGGCTTCGAGTTCGGGGGGCAGGGGGGCTTCGCTTGGTCCCGGGCGGTCACTCAGGATTCGGGTGGCCTCTTCGCGCGCCGCCGCCTCCCAGGCCTGCCCGTCCCCCCAGGGCACCGCGCGGACAGGCAGCACCGCGTCCAGCTCTCCGCCGCCGAGTTCCTCTGCGGTGAGCCGCGCAGCCTCGATCCGGTCGGTGAGGACAAAGGCTTCTTCTGGCCGGACCACCACCTCCGCTACGCCGGTCTCAGCGGTCAGGAGGACGGTGCTGGACCCTCCTGCCGTCGCCCAGGCAAACCAGTCTGTTCCGCGCAGGCGACAGGTTTCCGCCCCCGCCTGGGCCAGCGCCTCCCGCACCCAGGTGAGTTTGGTCTCCACTTCCTCCCGGCGGTTCATGGTGTGGGCGCCCTCTGCGGCGTGAGGGTCGGCCCCGCCACCTTCACCCGGCCGCCCGCAAAGGTCACCGGGTCCAGCCGCAGGCTGCGGTAGCCCACCGCGTCCCCGATGCGCCCCGCCGTCCAGGCGTGGTAGGCCAGCCAGGTGCGGCCCGCGCCGTCCTGGATCACCGCCTGATGACCGGGCCCGGCGACCGCGCCTTTGCTCACCAGAATGGGATTTTCCGGCGCTTTGCGGTACGGGCCGGTGAGCCGCCTGGCCGTCGCGTAGCCCACTCCATACAGGTCGCTACCGAAGGGACCGCCCGAGTACAGCAGGTAATACACGCCGCCCGAGTGGTAGAGGGTCGGGGCCTCGATCACGTTGCCCTCCCACAGCTCGAAGTTGTGGAGGAGCGCTGTGGCCTTGCCGGTCAGTTTCAACCCGCCTTCCGCGAGGGGCTGAAGGTAGAGGTTGGTGAGTTGGTTGCAGCAGTTCCCGTCGTTTTTCCACAGCAGGTACCACCGGCCGTCCACATCCCGGAAGGGGCTGGCGTCGATGCTGCCGCCCTCGGCCTCCTGGCACACCAGGGGCCTCGCGGCTGCGTCACGAAACGGCCCGGCGGGCGAGGTGGCGGTCGCCGCGCCGATGCACTGGCGGCCACTCAGGGTGTCGTGCGCGGTGAAGTACAGCACGAAGCGGTTGCCGATGTTCGCCACCTCTGGTGCCCAGGTCCGTCCGCCTTCCGCCCACCTGGGGAGCACCGGCAGCGCGTCTCCTGACCGTTTCCAGTGCACCAGATCGCGGCTCACCGCGTAGGGCACGTTGTCGTTGCCGCTGTTCGTCGAGTAGGCGTGGTAGGTGTTGCCGACCTTGAGAATGAAGGGGTCGGGGAAATTCTCATCCAACACCGGATTGCGAAAGGTTGTGGTGGAAGGGGGTCCTCCGCCTGCCAGCGTTGCGCAGGGAATGAGCAGCGCCGTGAGGGTCAAAGCCAGAGCGAGCCGGGGGTGGGGCATGCTTACTCCTTCAAACCGGTGGTAGAAAGGCCCTCGATCAGGTACCGCTGCGCCAGCAGGTACGCGATCAGCACTGGAATACTCGCGATGGCGGTCGAAGCCATCAGTTTGCCGTACTCGGTGACGTACCGTTGGGAAAAGGTATTGACCCCTACCGGCAGCGTGAGCTTATCGATGTCGGTCACGACAAAGGTCGGCCAGATGAAGTTGTTCCAAGAGCCCATAAAGGCAAAGACGCCGAGCGTGACCAGCGCAGGAAGACTCAGGGGCAGGACGACGTGCCACAGCACCTGAAGGCTGCTAGCACCGTCGAGCCGCGCCGCCTCCTCGAGCTCGCGCGGCAGGCTGATGAAAAACTGCCGCAGCAGAAAGACACCAAAGGCTCCAGCGAGGCCCGGCCAGATCAGGGCGTGAAAGGAATTGATCCAGTCAAAGCGCAGCATCATCAGGTACGTGGGGATCAGGGTCACCACGCCGGGCACCATCATGCTGCCCAGGATGAACCAGAAGATCGCGTCCCGTCCTGGGAAGCGCATGCGGGCGAGCGGATAGGCGGTGAGCGCACAGAGGGCGACATGCAGCACGGTAAACACCGCGGCGACAAACAACGAGTTCCACATCCAGCGCAGGATGTTGCCGTCGGGCGAGGTGAGCACCTCACGGTAGTTGTTCAGCGTAGGACGCAGCGGAACCCACTGGGTCGGCGAGGCGATCACGTCCGTTTCCGGCTTGAGGGACGTGGCGACCATCCAGTAGATCGGTGCCAGAAACAGCACGGCGAGCAGGCACAACAGCACGAAGCGCGGCAAATCACGCGGGACGCGGCGCTTCCTTGCCTGGAGCCCTTTGGGAACGGGCGCGGTGCGGTGCGGCGTAGGGCTGGGCGCGGCCATCTCAGCTCTCTCCTCGAGCGTCTTTCGCCATGATGCGGAACTGCAAGAAGGTAAAGATCAGCATCACCAGGCCGAACACAAAGGACATCGCGGCGGCGCTGGAAAACTGGTTGTTGCTGAAAGCTTCTTCCGTGATGTACTGGATGGCGCTCTGGGTGGTGCGGTTGGGACCGCCCGCCGTGATGACCAGCGTCTGTCCAAACAGCTGGAAACTGGCGAGCACGGTCGTCACAAAGACAAACAGCGTGACCGGCCCCAGAAGCGGCCAGGTGATGAAGCGGAACTTGGCCCAGGAGGTCGCCCCGTCGATCTCGGCCGCCTCGTAGTAGCTCTGGGAGATGTTGCCCAGCGCGGCGAGGTACAGGGTCATGTTAAACCCCACCGTCCACCACACTGTCCCCACGACGATCGGAAGCCAGGCAAGCCCCTCGGTGGAAAGAAACGGCACGGGGGGCAGGTCCAGCAGATCGGTGCGAACGGCATTCACCAGCCCGATCTGGTTATCGAACATCCAGCGCCACAGAATGCCCATCACCGACACCGTCAGAATGCCCGGCAGAAAGAAGACCGCCCGGAAAAAGGCCCGCCCAAAGATGGGCCGGTACAGCAGCAGTGCCAGCCCCAGCGCCGTCCCGATCAGCAGGGGCACACTGACCAGCGTGAAGAGGGCCGTATTCCTCATGCTGTTCCAGAAAAACTGTGCCTGCGGCGTGCTCGGGTCAAAAAGGTTGCGGTAGTACTCCAGCCCCACAAAAGGCCGCGTCTCGGCCAGCAGGTCCCAGCGGTGCAGGCTGACATAGAAGCCGTACCCCACCGGATACACCACAAAGACCAAAAACAGCAGCGCAAAGGGCAGCAGGTACAGGTACGGCACCAGGGGCGGGCGCGTGCTCCTTCGGCGCGGGGCAGCGGCGCGCGGCAGGCTAAGACTCATTGGGGCTTCCGTGGCAAGGGGGACGCAAGGTCATGGGACACCCTCTTTCTGACGGCTGGCAGCTGAGAACAGGGGAGCCGGTCCCGGCCTGCTGCGGACGCTGCTGCTCATCCTCCGCTCGTCCGGGACCGGCGCGGTGTCTCAGGCTGCTCGCGGACTCACTGGAAGGTCTTGCGGGCCTGCTGAATCTGCTTGTTGGCCTCGCTCACCCCCGCGTCCAGGGCAGCTTTGACGCTCATCTTGCCGCTGTAGGCGTTGGCCCAGGCGTTGTCGAACGGCCCCAGCACCTGCCCGCTCCAGGGGAAGCCACTGGTGGCGTAGATGCTGCCCAACTTCTCGAAGACACCCGAGATGGGGCGGCCCTCGAACTTTTTGTCGTTGGCGACGGCGGGCATGGTGGGTAGGCTGCCCGCTTCCGTCCAGGTGAGGTTTTGGGCGGGTTGCGTCATCCAGTTGATGAATTCCAGCGCGGCGCGGCGCTTGTTGGCGTCGTAGCCGGGCCGCTGCCGGGGAAGCGTCAGGTGGCTGCTGCCGCCCCACGCCGCATCCTGCTTGCTGCCGATACGCGGCACAAAAGCCACGCCGAAATTCATCTTCTGCCCCTCGAAGCGGTCGAGGTACCACTGGCCGCTGGGGAAGAAGCAGACCTTGCCCTGGCTAAAGGCCGCCAGTTCTGCCTCCTCGGTGCTGTTGGGCCGGGCCACGCCGTGCTTTTGGACCAGGTCCACCAGGAACTGCACGGCCTCCACGGCCTGCGGGCTATTGAAGCTGGCGTTCAGGGTTTTGTCCACCAGGCTGCCGCCGTTCTGGAGGATGGCGGCATAGGCCAGGCGCGAGCCCACCCAGTTGTTGTACAGGCTGATGCCCCAGGTGTCGAGGTTCTTGGGGTCAAAGCCCGCCTGCCCTGGCTTCCGGCCATTCTTGTCGGTGGTGCAGGCCCGCGCGGCGGCGAGCAGTTCGGCGCGGGTGGTGGGCACCTTGGTGATGCCCATCTTTTTCATGAGGTCTTTGTTGTAGAACGTCACGTACGCGACCGAGGAGATGGGGACGCCGTAGGACCGGCCCTCGTAATCGGCCGTTTTAAAAAGTGGTCCGTAGAAGCGCGCCTTGTTGATGCCTGCCGCCTTGAGCTCGGCGTCCGTCAGGGGCGACACTGCGCCACGGGCGATGAAGTTGGTGATCTGGTCCTCGTTGATCACCACCACGTCCGGAGCGCGCCCCGAGGCGACCAGCGCCGGGAGCTGCTGCCAGGTCGTGCCCCAGGGCTGCGCCTGCGCCCGCACCTGAATGTTGGGATGGGTGGCATTAAACTGCTGAATCAGCCGCTCCATCACGGGCCGGTCGGCGCCGGTAAAGCCGTGCAGATACGTGAGGGTCACTTTGGGGCCGGTGTACTGGGCGTGGGCCGCGCCGCCGAGCGCGAGCAGGGCCAGCAGAACAGTGCGGGACAGGGACGCGGTCATGACGGGTCAACCTCCTGGGGACGCGAGCCAGCTCAGGCGGGCTCGGAGGAGCAGGGTGGCGGAGTCACCGGTGGTGCTCGTTGGCGAGAGAGGTGTTCACCTGGAAGCCTACACCCGCACTGGGAGCCCGTCAAATAGAATTGCGCCCCCACCCTGAACGTTCTTTTATCGTTGTGGACCTGGGAGACGGAGCCAAGTCCTGTTGCTCTGGTCCGGCGGCCCGCTAGACTCGCCCCCATGAGCGAGCAGGTCAGCGTGGAGCGGGTGCGGGTGGGCGCGGAGGCAGAACTTCCCGAGGGCAGCCAGACCGAGGTGATGGTGAATGGCGTGAGCGTGGTCGTCGTGCGCTACGAGGGCCAGTTCTATGCCCTGCGCAACAACTGCACCCACAAGGACTACCCGTTGCTGGGCGGTGAGGTGAGCCAGGGCCGCATCACCTGCCAGAAGCACGGCGCGAAGTTCGAGCTCAGTACCGGCAAGGCCAAGACGCTGCCCGCCGTGAAACCCGTGAGGATCTACCGAACGCTCGTAGAGGACGGCGAGGTGTATGTGCTCCCGCTCTAGGCGCGTGCGCCCCCACCGGAACATGCCGTCACCGAGCAGCGATGCTGATGGGCGGCGTGACCTGGGGCAAGGAATGGGGGATCAGCGGCCTTTTCTCGTCAGCCGCCACAGCGTCACGGCGTTGGACACAAGCAGCAGCGCGCACAGCAGGGCAAAGGGTACGTCTCCCTTCTGTGCGAAACGGATCGTCAGGATGCCCCAGCCGCACACCAGGGCCGTCACCAGCCAGATGCGCCAGGCGGGGGCGTTCACGGGTTCCTCCGAAGCGACATGCGTCTAGGGTAGCGTGCCGAGCGTCGCGCGCACCGCGGCCTCCGCGTTCAGCAGGCCCCGTCCACAGCTTTTCCGGGGATCGGGGTCGCAGCGGCCTCCGGGAAAGGGGGTGGCCGTGCGCGTGAGGAGGTCGCGGACCTCGGCGGGCGTCAGCGTCGGCTTTAGCCCGAAAAGCAGGCTGGCCACGCCCGCCACGTGGGGCGCAGCGAAACTCGTGCCATTCGGGCTACGCTCTCCAGCCTGACCGCTGACACTGCTGCTCACGATGCCGTGTCCCGGCTCGCCACCGGGCGCGGCCAGGGCCACCCTCGGCCCCCAGTTGGCATACGCGGGCCGCCGCCCGTCTGGAGTCACACTGGTCACCGTCAGGACATTCCGGCACCCGGCGGGCGAGTAGCCGCTCGCGTCCGCCCCGTCGTTCGCAGCTCCGGCGACCACCAGCGCTCCGCTCGCCGTGACCGCGTCCACCGCCGCCTGAATCCGCGCGTCGCAACCGGTCAGGGGAATGAAGTCGGCGTACAGGCTGAGGTTGAGCACCCGGGCCGGGTTGGGATTGGGAGGGGCCCCCGGCACGCTGAGCCCCGCCGCCCAGCGCAGCCCGTCGGCCAGGTCCTGCGGGGCGATCAGGCCGTCTGTTCCCGCGACCCGCACCTGCACCACGCGTGCCTGCGGGTTGATTCCGGCCATCCCCCGGCCGTCGTGCGCGGCACCGATCAGGTTGCCAATCACTTCCGCGTGGTAGGCGAACGGCCCCAAGCCGCTGGCGTCCCGGTCACGCCCGTCACCGTCTCCCGCCCGGGCGGGGTCCGAGACGAAGTCGTAGCCATTGACCACCCGGCCTGCGAGCTCCGGCGAGGGGACGAAGCCCGTGTCCAGCACCGCGACCGTCGTCCGCGCGCCCCGCCCCCCGCTGAGGTGTGCCCAGGCCCCCGGCGCCCGGATCACCGCCAGATTCCACTGCCGGGCGTAGAGGGGATCAGCCGGGCGGTAGGTGGTGGAAACGGTGGGTGCGGGTGAGAGCGGCAGCAGCGGTGGCGCGGGCTGCGGGCGGGCGGGCAGCGGGGTGAGTTCGGGGAGGATGGGAGCGGACGTGCCCGAGGTTGGCGGCAACGCCGGGATGGGCACGACCCGCGGGGCGGCGAGGGCGAGCGTGCCCCCGAGCGCAGCGGTGAGGAGAAGAGGCGGCAGCAGCTTCACCCTGCCAGTCTCGCGCAGTCGCCTGACCGGGGGCTGAGGAGCAATGGGTGAGAAGTCCGGGGGCGTCGCGCTAGCATCCTGCCATGAGGGCACCCCAGGTCATCCCCCGGACGATTCTTCTCACCGGTGCGTCGAGCGGCATCGGGCGGGCCACTGCGGCCGTGCTCGCCTCCCGGGGGCACCGGCTGGTGCTGGCGGCGCGCCGGGCGGAAGCACTCGCCACCCTGGCCCGCGCCCTCGACCCCAGCGGCTCGCGCGTGCTGGCCGTCCCGACCGACGTGACGGATGACGCCTCGCGCCGCGCCCTGGTCGAGGCGGCTCGTGCCCAGTTCGGAATGGTGGACGTGCTGATCAATAACGCGGGCGTGACCGTCGAGCGCGGCTGGTGGTGGGATGATCTCGATCCGCTGCGGGTGCTGCGCGTGAACCTCGAAGCGCCCATCGAGCTCACGCGGCTGGTCCTGCCGCAGATGCGGACGCGGGGAGCCGGACACATCGTCAATATTGGCTCGGTCGCCGGGCGGGTGCCCTTCAACGGCCTGTATTCCGCCAGCAAGTTCGGCTTGCGCGGCTTCTCGCAGGCGCTGCGGCGCGAACTGCTGGGCACGGGCGTAGAGGTCAGCCTCGTCTCGCCCGGCTTCGTGCGCAGCGAGATGACCCGGGCGGCTCGGTTGCCCATGCCCGGGCCGGAGATCGTGGCTCGGGCGGTCGCCGACGTCCTGGAGCGTCCCCAGCGCGAGGTGATCGTTCCGCGGGCCTACCGGCTGCCGGTCCTGCTTGATGCTCTGTTCCCCGGCCTGGTGGACCGGGTGGTGCCGCTCGTCTTCCGCCGCCGGTATGCGCACCGCCGCTGACCCAAAGAGACGAGCGGATAAGGAGGACGGGAGAGGCAGGAGCTGAGGGCCGTGCCGAAACGGCCTTGTGGGCGTCTTCGTCAGCCCGCAGGGGCGTGATTCACCGACCTGGGTCATCCTTGTAGACTGTCCTGTACATGAGTTCCGCCAAGGCCGCCTTCAAGGCGATTCAACCCTCGCTGGAACGGGCGCTGCTGGTTCTTGACCACGCCGTCAGCGGGTACGTGCAGCCCCGCCGAGCGCGCGGCAAGCTGATTCTGCAACCCTACGTGGGCTGGGGCACGCCGGAGAGTGTGGAGCTGACCGGGCGGGTGCTGCTGCCCCGCACCCTCGCTCCTGCCAGAAAGGGTGACCCGCGCTGGCGCAACGTGCGCAACAGCGTGCGCCGCCTGCTCTCGCGGGAGGTGGGCGGGGTGCGCGTGACCGGGACGCTGGGCGGGAGTACGGCGAGCGCGGTGAGTGACAGTGACGGGTACTTCACCCTGGTCTTTGCGCCCGAGTCGCCGCTGGCCGGGGGCTGGCACGAGGCGAGCCTCGCCATTGAGGGCCGTCCGGGCAGTACTCGCGCCCGCGTGCAGGTGGTCGCGGAAGCCCGTTTTGGCATCATCAGCGACCTGGACGACACCGTGATTCAGTCCGATGTGACCAGCCTGCCGCGAATGCTCTACACCAGCCTGACGGGCAACGCCCGCACCCGCTTGCCCTTTCCCGGAGTGGGGGCCCTGTACCGCGCGCTCACCCGCGACGGCGAGCGGCGCAACCCCATCTTCTACGTGTCCAGCAGTCCCTGGAACTTCTTCGACCTGCTGTGGCAGTTTCTGGAGTACCGCCGTATTCCCTTGGGGCCCCTCTTCCTGCGAAACTGGGGAGTTGACCTCCTCAAGGGCCACGGCGGGTACAAGCACGGCGTGATCGAGCGCCTCTTTGCCCGCTTTCCGCACCTCAACTTTGTTCTGGTGGGGGACAGCGGCGAGAAAGATCCCGAGATCTACGCCGAAGTGGTGCGCGCCCACCCTGGCCGCGTGCTGGCCGTGTACATCCGCGACGTGACCGGTGCCGAGCGAGACCAGGGCGTGTTGAGCCTGCGCGAGGAGGTTCGCCGGGCAGGGGTGGACCTGGTGCTTGCGGCCGACAGCCTCAAAGCCGCCAGTCACGCGATGGCGCTGGGCCTGATTACACCCGGCGAACTGCGGAGCGTCCTGACAAGCGTGGCTCGGACCTACGAGACCTGAGGTGAGGACCGCCCTGGCCACCAGCAAGGGGGCCAGAGGTGTGCCCCTGGCCCGCCCTTGGGGGGTGCCTAGCCTTGAGCGCCGCCCCCGTTTCCGCTCCGGCGACCGCGGCGACGGCGACGGCGGCGGTTCTCAGACCCGTCCGCCTGTTCCCCCTGGGCGGCGTCAGGCTGAACGGGGAACTGGGACTGTGCGGCGCGCTGCGGGCGGCCATTCAGGTCGCGGACCGCGCCCCGGTCGTTTCCACCGCGTGAGGTGCCCGGACCGCGGCTCTCCCGCTCCCGGCGCTCGAAGCCGCGGCTGCCCCGGCTGGCTCCCTGATCCTCGTCGGGCGGCAGGTTATCCACCGTCCAGTCACCGAAGTACATACGCTGCACCGTGATGTTCACCGGGCGCAGGTGCTCGTTGCGGGGGCGTTCCAGCGTGATCACGCGCCGCACGCGTCCGCCTCCCTGACGCAGGGGCGTACGGCTGCCCTGACCGCTGCCGTCTCGTCCCGCCGGGTTCCGAGCGCCGCGCCCCTGACCCTGCGGCCGGGTGGGACCGCTTGGCGCAGCGGGCTGGGGGTCTTCCAGCGTGAACCGGCGGGGAGGCGTGCTGCTGACAGTCTGAAGACGCTCGCGTTTTTCTGCTTCGCGGTCCTCGCGGCGGCGTGCGCGGGGCCGGGGGGTATTGCCGTCCATGTCGGTGTCCTCCGGGATGAAGTCGATCTGGCGGGCCAGGGGATTGACCTGGCTGATGGTCACGGTGACGGGGTCACCCAGGCGGAAGATGCGGCCCGTGGAACGGCCCCGCAGCATCTGCGCGTCTTCGAGGTAAACGTAGTAGTCGTCGTCCAGGTGGGAGATGTGCAGCTTGCCCTCCACACCGTTGTCCAGGGCCACAAAAAGCCCGCTGGCCACCACGCCCGATACGTTGCCGGGAAAGGTCTCGCCCAGGTGTTCTTGCGCCCACTTCGCCTGGTAGTACTTCGTGAGGTCACGTTCGGCCTCGGCGGCGGCCCGCTCGCGCTCGGAGGTGTGCTCGCCCATGCCGGGAAGGCGGGAGCGCAGCGCTCCTACGGCCCGGCTTCCGGCCGTCAGGTCGCCCGACAGCACCGCCTTGAGCACCCGGTGCACAAGCAGATCCGGATAACGGCGGATGGGCGAGGTGAAGTGGAGGTACTCGTCGAAGGCAAGGCCGAAGTGCCCCAAGTTCTCCTCCGCGTACTTCGCCTGCTGCATGCTTCTGAGAAGCAGCGTGTTGACGACGCCTTCGCGCGGCGTGCCCCGCACGGCCTTGAGGACCGCCTGGTACGCCTGCGGGGTGGGCTCTCCACCGGGAAAGGCAAGGCCCAGCCGCCCGAGCGCGTTGCTGGTTTCTTGGAACTTCTGGAGGGTGGGTTCCTCGTGAACGCGGAAGAGGGTGGGAATCTCGCGCTCGATCAGGTAGTGCGCGACCACCTTATTGGCGAGGAGCATCAGGTCCTCGATCATGCCGCGGGCGGTTTCCTCGCGGATGGGGATCAGGTCCATGCGCCCGTCCGGACCGACGTCCACCTTCACCTCACGCAGCTTGAAGTCGAGGGAGCCCTCGCGCAGCCGCTTCTGACGCAGCTTGGTCGTCATCTTGAGCAGCAGGTGCAGGTCGCCTTCGAGGTGCCGCGCGTGTTCGGGCAGCGTGGCGGTGCCCTCCGAGTACGCCTGCACCTCGTCGTAGGTGAGGCGCGCCTTGGAGCGGATCACGCTGGGCATGAGTTTGACGTCCAAGACGTCGCCTTCGGCAGAGAGCTCCACCCACGCCGTCACAGTCAGGCGGTCCTCATGGGGCACCAGGCTGCACACGCCGTTGCTGAGGTGCTCGGGCAGCATGGGCAGGACGCGGCCCGGCAGGTACACGCTCGTCGCCCGCGCGTACGCTTCCTTGTCGAGCGGCGTGCCCTCGCGCACATAGTGGCTTACATCCGCGATATGAATGCCCACCACAAAGGTGCCTTCCGGTGTGGGCTGGATATGAATGGCGTCGTCGAAATCCTTGGCATCCCGTCCGTCCACCGTAAAGATGTTGAAGTCACGCAGGTCCAGGCGACCGACAAGCGCCTCTGCCGGAATCTGCGCCGGAATAGCCTGCGCCTCGGCGAGCACGTCCTCTGGGAACTCGCCGCGCAGGCCGTACTTCACGATCACAGCTTCCGTCTCGGTGGCCGGGTCGTCCTGCTCGCCCAGCACGCGGGCAACCTGGCCAAAGACCTCATCCTCACCGGTCTGCTCGGGCCAGAACAGCTCGGCCACGACGCGCGTCCCGCTGTGTAGGCCCTCAAGCCCCTCGGGCAGCAGCAGAATGCGGTGCCGAGCACGGGGGTCGTCGGCCTTGAGAATGGGGTGGCCCTTGCTGAATTCCAGCGTTCCGACGAGTTGCCGGTACGCGCGCCGCACGATTCGCACGACCGAGGCGCGGGGGCTCCCGTCGCCCCGCTGGCCCCGCCGCGGACCGTTGCTGCGTCCGGTGTCGCCCCGGCCCTCCATGCGGACGAGCACGGTGTCCCCGTTCCAGGCTTCCAGGGTGTCTTCGGGCGCGATATAGAAGTCTTCGCCGCCACTGTCGGGAATCACGAAGCCAAAGCCCGCCGCCGACGCCTGGAAGCGCCCGCGCACCAGGCTCATCGCTTCCGGCAGCCCGTAGGTACGCCTGCGGGTGCGAATCACCTCGCCCGAACGGGTCAGGTCGTCCAGCAGCGTTTCTAGGTCTCGCCAGCCCCCCAGCCGGTCGAGCATCTGCCGGGTAAAGGTACGCTCGAGGTCACGCACGTGAATCGGACGGCCCAGCCTGCGAAGCTGCGCGACCACCAGGTCACGAGCGGGGTTCTGTTCGCCTTCCGGGACGGCTTCCGGCTCGTCCTGCGCCTCCGCGGTCAGGGCCTCAGGTTCGGCACGGACTTCGGCCGCTGCTCGTGCTTCGCGCTTCGGCTTGCGGTTGCGGCGGCTGTCGCGGGCAGGAAGGTCCACCTGCTCGACAAGCGGCGTGTCCACCACCGGTTCGGGCGTGTCCGCCTGGCCGTTGCCCGTGACCGTCAGCACGGGCTCGGCGACACTGGCTTCCGGGGAGGTGTCCTCGACCGCGACGGGCTCCACGCCACCCAGGACCTCTGCCAGGGGCACCTCTTCCGGGGCCGCTTCGACTTCGGGGGCGGGTGTCTCCTCGGCGGGCGCGGCCTCGGCCGTCTTCGGCCTACGCCCCCGCCGCCGCTTGGGCACCTCGAGCAGAACCGGGTCGGTGGGTTCCGCGACGGGCGGCAGCACCTCGGGGGCCGCGGTCGCCTCGGCCTTCGGCTTGCGGCCGCGCCGGGTGTTCGTGGGGGCCGGCTGTTCTTCTGTTCCTGTAGCCTCCGCCGTCACGGTTTCTGTAGGGGTCGTCTTCGGCTCGCTGCCGCCCTGCGCCCTGCGTCCCCGGCGAGCCGGTGCTTTGGGGGAAGGGGCTGCGCTGGCCTCTGCCTGGGGTTCCGCCTTCGGCTTGCGCCCTCGGCGGGGCTTGGCAGCGGCGGCCTCTTGCAGGGCCGGCGCTGGGGCGGCTCGGGTCTGGCGCGTGCGTTTGGGGGCGGCCGGCGTCGTGCCCGCCGCGGAAAGAGTCGCTCCATGGCCTTCGGAAGCGGGGGGCGTGTCGGCCCCAGCTCGGCTCCCGGTGTTCACTTGTTCGTCGGAGGGGGTGAGGTCTTGCCGTTCATCCTGCACCGCCTGCTCCTTTTTTGCTCTCGGCATTCCTCACCTGTCAGGACGCCCGTGGGATGTTCTCGTGTAGGACGCGGGGCGCGCGGGGACCATTCGGGCGCATGCACGCTCACCTTGGCATGGTCGTGGCCCCAGCTCGGGCATCTCACCCACGGGGTAGAGGGGTCGCTTGTCTCGGGCGGCGTCCGGCCCGCCTCCCTGGGCGGAGCGGGGGCGCTGTCCTGTTGCCCGGCAGCAAGCAGAGTCTATCACGTGTTCCCGTGAGGCAGGCCGCAGGGGAACGCCCCTAGTCTGGCACGACGAGTTCGGTCTCTGGTATGGTGCCGCGCTTCGGCAGCTCGGCCGTGCCGGTAAGGGGGGCATGGTCACTCAGGCGCGCTTCCCGGTCCACCCAGAGGTCCCGGAGCCGCACGCCCGCCGCGAGCAGGTAGTCGATTCGCCAGCCCACGTCTTTCACGTAGGCATTCCCGCGCTGACTCCACCAGGTGTACTCCGCGTGGTCCCCTAGCTGCGCCCGGTGCGTGTCGGTGAGGCCAGCGGCGAGGTGCGCCGTCATCCACGCGCGCTCGTGCGGAAGAAAGCCGCTGTTTTTCCGGTTTCCGCGCCAGTTTTTCAGGTCCACCTCCTGATGGGCCACGTTGTAGTCTCCACCGATCACGAGGGGCAAGCCTTCTGCGAGCCTCCCCACCGTCCAGGCGTGGTAGTCCCCCAGCACCCGGTCCTTGAAGCTCTGGCGCTCCGGCCTGCTGCTGCCGCTGGGTAGGTACACGCTCGCAAACCGCACGCCCTGCACCACGGCGCTCAGCACGCGGCCTTCTTGGTCCATCTCCTCGTGGCCCATGCCGACCCGCACGTCCGACAGGGGGTGCAGACTCAGCAGGGCCACGCCGCTGTACCCGGCCTTTTGGGCTGGAAACCACGCCCCCGCGTAGCCCAGCCCGGCCAGCGCCTCCGGCATGGGATCCGCGCGGATCTCCTGAAGCAGCAGCACGTCGGGCCGCTCACGCGCTACCCAGCCTTCGAGCCCCCGCCGCAGGGCGCTGCGCAGGCCGTTGACATTCAGCGTCGTGACCTTGAGGGTGGTGGGCGCGGCCGCGGGCATCGGCGGGAGAATACGGCATTGGGAAGCCGTTCAAGAAATGCTCAGACTCTTCGTGGGTGGGGTACACCGGACGTCCGTTACGCTGTTCGTATCATGGCTGAGATCAAGTTCCGCAACGAGAGAGACGGCAGCGAGTACCAGATGACCCATCCCCGAGCGGCGCGGGTGCTCGCCGATGTGCAGGCCTGGGCGGACAAGAATGGCTTTGAGCACCTCACCTTTTGGCGCGATCAAGAGGACGAACACAAGCTGTGGGTCCAGCTTGGCGAGGACCGCCTGAACTACTGGATGCACGACAGCACCTTCACCGAAGGCCGGTCCGAGACCGTCGAGATGCAGCTGGACTACGCGCGGGGAGCGCAGCGCCGCAGCGCCGCGGGATACGACAAGTTTGACCGGTGACCGCCCCGCGGAGACTGCTTGCCCCCACAGCTTAAGGCCCTTTTCGCGCGGCAAAAGCCTGAACTCACTGTGGCAGGCGGAAATCTATCCATCCTTTAGTTGGGAAGAAGGCTCACGTTTTGTGGCCGGGGGACGGGACAGAGTTGCTTGTGTCGGTTGCAGGGTGGTGAGGAAGGTTACGGTTCTCATCACTCCACGGTGAAGGCCTCTCTGTTCTCGAAAGCAGGTACCCTATGAAACTTTCCAACGTCATGTACATCCTCGGGTTTGCTTCCATTCTGGTGTCTGCGGGCAGCTTCGTGGGGGGCAAGGCTGACGGCGGCCCTGGCGACAAGACCGGCGAGGAAAAGCAGCGCAGCGGTCTTTTCGTCGGCTTCTGGCCGCCCACGTTCTTCATTCTGGGCAAGATCATCGAGGACCGCGAAAACAAGGGTCAGAACATTCTGACGGGCGAATAAGCCCAAGCAGGTCTGGGGGACGTGGGTCAGTGCCCACGTCCCCCGCTTGTTGTTCCAACCAGAGCCTGGGGCGGAGGCTAGACCTCCAGGCGGGTCTTGAGGAAGTTCGTCAGCACCGCGCCCCGCTTGTAGAAGGGATTCTCCATAATCTTGATGTAGAGCGGAATGGTCGTCTTTGGCCCCTGGATGACGGTTTCTTCCAGGGCGCGCTTCATTCGCGCGATGGCGTCTTGCCGGGTGTCGTGGTGCACGATCAGCTTGCCGATGAGGGAATCGTAGTGCGGGGGGATCACGTACCCCGTGTAGGCGTGGCTGTCCACACGCACGCCGGGGCCGCCTGCGAAGTGCACGTCGTCGATTCGACCTGCGGCCGGGCGAAAGTCCTTGTCGGGGTCTTCGGCGTTGATGCGGCATTCGATGGCGTGACCGCGCAGCTTGATGTCCTCCTGCCGGAGGGAGAGGCCCTCGCCGGCCGCGATCTGAAGCTGAAGCTTCACGAAGTCCAGGCCGGAAATCATCTCCGAAACGGTGTGCTCCACCTGGATGCGCGTGTTCATCTCCATGAAGTAGTAGTTGCCGTCACGGTCCACGATGAATTCCAGCGTGCCCGCCCCGGCGTAGTTGACGTGCTTGGCCAGACGCACGCCCGCATCCAGGATCTCTTGGCGCAGCGACTCGGGCAGGGTGGAGGGCGCTTCCTCGATCAGCTTCTGATTGCGGCGCTGAATGGAGCAGTCACGTTCCCCGATATGGATCACGTGGCCCTGGCCGTCGCCCATCACCTGCACCTCGACGTGCCGGAACTCCTCCAGGAATTTCTCCATGATGATCGCCGGGTCACCGAAGTACAGCCGCGCCTCCTCCTGGGCTTGACCAAAGGCGCTGCGCAACTCCTCCTGGGTGCGAACCACCTTCTGCCCGCGGCCACCGCCGCCCGCCGACGCCTTGAGCAGCACCGGATAGCCGATCTGCTTGGCGGCCAGCAGGGCGTCCTCCACGCTTCCGAGGACCCCTGTTCCCGGCACCGTCGGCACGTTGCTTTGCCGCGCGATCTCGCGCCCGCCCGCCTTGCTTCCCAGCGCCCGCATGGATTCGGGCGTCGGCCCGATAAACACCAGACCGTGTTCGCGACACATCTCGGCGAAGTCGGGGTTTTCCGCCATGAAGCCGTAGCCGGGGTGCACCGCCTCTGCGCCCGTCATCAGGGCCGCCGAGAGGATGTTGGGAATGTTCAGGTAGCTGGCGTTGGAGGCGGGCGGCCCCACGCACACCGATTCGTCGGCCAGCAGCACCGGCAGGCTTTTTTCATCGGCGGTGGAGTACACCACGACCGTCTTGATGCCCATCTCCCGCGCGGTGCGAATCACGCGCAGGGCGATCTCGCCGCGGTTGGCGATCAGGATTTTTTTGAACATGTTGGCTCCGGCAAGGGGTGAGGTCGGCTTTGATCCCTCACGCCTCATTCAATGATGAAGAGCGTCTGCCCGTACTCGACCGGCTCGGCGTTTTTCACCAGAATCTCGCGCACCGTGCCGCCCACCTCGGCCTCGATCTCGTTCATCAGCTTCATCGCCTCGATGATGCACAGGACCTGTCCAGGGCTCACGGTATCGCCCACCTTCACGTAGGGCGGAGCATCCGGGGAGGACGCCGCGTAGAAGGTCCCGACGATGGGCGCCTTGACGGGCGTGCCCTTGCTCGTGCTTTTGGGCGCTTCTGCAGTCTGCTCGGCAGCAGGCGCGGGGGCGGCCGGCAGTTCGGCGGCGGGCGCGGCGGGTGCCGGAGCGCTGACCGGGGCCGGAGCCGGTTGGAAGCTGGGTGCGGGCAGCGGCGCGCTCTGGACGCTCTGGACCGCTGCGGGACTGCTCACCGCAACCGGGCCGCGTTTGAGGTCCAGGGCAAAGCTGCCGGTCGTCAGGCTAAACTCGCGCACGTCGGCAGCGCTGAGGGCATCGAGAATCTTTTTGAGATCGTCTGGGTTCATGGTCCCTCCTGATGAAGTGAAATCTGCTGCGCCCATCATGCCGTGAGAGAGACAGACCAGGCTGTTACCCGCTCCCGAACGGTCGTTAGGCTGAACTGAGTCTAACTGCAAAAGCGAACGCCGCCCCAGACCGGCTGGGAGCGGCGTCGGGCGCGGTCATCAGGCGCGGCTGAGGTACTGGCCGGTGCGGGTATCGACCTTCACGTCGGTGCCCTGCTCGACAAAGAGGGGCACCTGCACGACGGCGCCGGTTTCCAGGGTGGCGGGTTTGGTGCCGCCCGAGACGGTATCGCCGCGCACCCCGGGGTCGGTCTGCACGATCTTGAGAATCACCTGGTTGGGGAGGGTGATGCTCAGGGGCTTGTCACCGTACATCGCCACTTCCACCTCGGTGTTCTCCTTCATGAACTTGGCGGCGTCTCCAACCAGACTGGGGGGCAGGTACACCTGATCAAAGGTCTCCAGGTCCATAAAGACGTAGTCCTGACCGTCCTTGTAGAGGTACTGCATCTTTTTGCCCTCTACATAGATGTCCTGGAGCTTCTCGCCGCTGTTAAAGGTGCGGTCCACGATGGCCCCGGTTTCCATGTTGCGGAACTTGGTCACCACCTTGGCGCCGCCGCGTCCCATCTTGAGGTGGGAGTACTCCAGGCACTCCCACAGCCCGCCGTCCATCTCCACCTTGGTGCCGTTGCGCAGTTCAGTCACGCTGATCATGGGTTCTCCTTTTTCACAGGGGCAAGTTTCACCGGGGCAAGCGCCGTACCAGCCCGCCGCGCGGCAACAGGCACGATTCTAGCAGAGGGGAGAGAGGGCCGAAAACCACACCCGCTCCAAGTTTTGCTACACTGCCAGGGTTGCTTGGCCCCCGCCCACGCCGCCTTCCCCGGCCGGCGCGGCGCGCCCGAGGCGGCCAAAGCCTTCCCGGAGGAAAAACAGCACATGGAACTAAGAGCCACCCCCCGCAAGAGCCAGGAGAAGCTGGCACCCGGTATGATTCCCGCCGTCGCCTACAGCAAGGAGAAGAACGTCACCTTTGCCATCGAGCGCAAGGCGTTTGACCGCGCCTTCCGTCAGCAGGGCACGACCGGCCTCTTTGACATCGTGATCGAGGGTGGCGAGACCTTCCCCGCGCTGGTCAAGACCGTGCAGATGGACAAGCGCCGCCGCGAGGCCATCCACGCCGACTTCTACATGGTGACCTACGGCCAACCTGTCGAGGTTACCGTGCCCGTCCACACCACCGGCAAGGCTCAGGGTGAGATTCAGGGCGGCCTGGTGGATGTGGTTGTGCATAACCTGAACGTCATCGCCCCCGGCCCGCGCCGTATCCCCCAGGAAATCACGGTGGACGTCACTGCCCTGAATATCGGTGACCACGTCACGGCTGGGCAGATCAAGCTGCCCGAGGGCGTCAAGCTCGCCGTGGAAGAGGACCTGGTGGTGATCAGCGTGCTGCCGCCCCGCCTCACCGCCGAGGAGCTTGCCGCCGAGCAGCAGGCGGCGCAGGTCGCTGGCTTGGTCGCGGCGGGTGAGATCTCGCCCGAGGCGGCTGAAGCTGTGCTGGAGGGTGCGGCCAGCGTTGAAGAGGTCAAGACGGAGAGCCAGGCCCAGCAGGACACCGAAGAGGCGAGCGAGCGGGCCAATCAGGGCCAGTAAGCCGCAGGCACCCAGGGCCGGGACTCCCG